>JBBSIW010000017.1:0-14721 GCA_038231895.1 Solirubrobacterales bacterium
GACATCCCGGGCGGTCACGCAAAACCCCCGACGCCCCGACCCCGGTCCGACTCGACGGCGGGGAGGCATTTCCGCTCGGTCACTGGCTGGGCTCAAACCGCCACCACCCACAACCCTCTTGGCTTCGGCTGCATCACGAACATTGGCTCGCTCAAGAACGCGACGCTGCTGCTCTTCGCAACCCACGCTCGCCTCCTAAGGCGAACGAACGGCCCCCAGCACCCCCCACCACTCCGCTCCCGCCGACGTATGCATCCGCTCATACACCCCCCTTCGAGGGCAACGCCCGTTTTGGTGTGAGAAATTTTCGGGATTGCCCATCAGACCGCGCCAGCCGACCCTCGCGCCGGGCGCAAATCAACAACACCGAGCGCGGAAAGTCGCCAACCCAACAGCCGCCCCCAACACACCCACCACACCCACCACCCCCAACAGCACCCAGCTCACTCCCAACGCTAAGCAGACCCTCCACAACGTCACGGCTACCCCATCTCCCGGCCCCCGCACGACCGAGTCACGCCACCGGTCAGCACCCCCATTTTTCCCGCCCCTGACCACAAGAGACGACCCGCCACCACCCCCGCAACCCACCCGCCCCACATTCCTACCTTGCCCCCCAACCCCTTCATCAGCCTGCTCACAGACCTCCGCCCCGCGCAAACACCCCCACTCAAAGGTTTGGCGCCGACCCCGATCGCACGAAGGGCGGGCGGGGTCGGCGCCAAAACCCCCCACACGCACGCACTTTGCGCGGGGGCCGTATACAGGCCGGTGTACAGGCGGCGCAGGTTGCGCTGCACTGTCGTGACCCCGTTGCCGGTGTGGTGACCCACGAAATGGACGCCTGCACGAGCTGCGCACCCGGCGCGAATCGCGGGGCTTACAGGACAGGTGGCTGGCCGCATGCTGCCCCTGGACCTCCCGGCCCGTGTCGAGGTTTGCGACTCCGTGGTCAGGCCGGCGGCGGTCAGCGCGTGAGGACTCCGATCAAGCGATCTACATGCTCGAAGCTCGGCAGATCGGCAGATCGGCAGATCGGACTCTTTAGCGGAGAGCACCTTCCGAACGGGGCTCCGCCTGGCCGCGCGCATCGCGGACACGCTCGTGAACCCTCGACCTTAAGACCAGTGGATTCGTCGAGAACTGCGGCCGGTTATGTTTCGGTGCGACATCCGTGCGACACTCTAGGCGGCACTTCGGCAACAAAAGGAGGACGCTTGCCGGTCCTAGCAGCCAAGCTGGAGCAGGCGCGCTCGGCAATCGAGCTCGATCAAGCCGACATCGCGCGAGTGCTGGAGGCTAATCCGCGAACCGTGGCGCGCTGGCTGCACGGCGACGCCGAGCCGCGTCCCGACGCGCGCGAGCGCCTCCTGGAACTGATCGCTGTCCTAGAGCAGCTCTCTGGCGTCCTCAAGCCCGCCGCTGCCCACGACTGGCTGTTCACGCCGAATCCGTCGCTCGACCACCACAAGCCCGTCGCCCTGCTGCGTGAACGGGAGTATCGACGTGTGCTGGGCGCCATCGATGCGCTCGCCGAGGGCGTCTACGCCTAGTGACTGAGTGCCCTCGCCGCGACTCGTAGCCGCGGTGGACCAACTCGAGCCGGTGGCGTACACCGCGCCGGCCTATCGCCATCTCGCGGCAAGATGGAACCCGCTCTCGGGTGCGGGCGCCCGGAGCGCGGGCGGTCGCTGGAACCCACCTGAGAGCTTCGCGACGCTCTACCTCGCCGTCGAACCCAAGACGGCGATAGCCGAATTCCAGCGGATGGCTGCCAGGGTCGGACGTGCGCCGGCAGACTTCTTGCCTCGGCGTCTCTACCGGTACGACGTACAGCTGGCGACTCTCTTGGATCTCCGCCTGCCTCACGGGCGCGCCGTCCTCAACCTCACTGACGATCAGCTACTGCGTGACGATCCAAGCGCCTGCCAGGCGATCGGAGACGCAGCGCAGTACCTGGGTCGTGAAGGGATAATCGCGCCATCGGCGACCGGTTCGGGAACGGTCCTAGCGGTGTTCTTCGATCGACTCCAGCCGGACTCTCTCGTCCGCCCCCGCGACTTCGAGGCTTGGGAGGCACCGCCGTTGCCCTGACGTGCGGCGGCGCGCCGGTTGACCACTGACCGACCAGGCGTGCGCTGTGCAGTGTTTCTTCTACGTAGAGCGCACGCCGGGGGCCGGCGCTGGTTCAAACGCCTGGGAGAGCCTTCTCGCGGCATCGGACCTCGGCTTGTAAGCGAGGTAGATCTGCGTCGTCTTGAGATCGGCGTGACCCATCCACTCCATCACCTCCCGCGGATCGGCCGCCCGAATCGCGTGTGTGCCGAACGTATGCCGCAAATCATGGAAGCGCAGCGAGCGTAAGCCCGCCCGCTTGAGAGCCGCCTTGAAGCGGTGGATCAACGAGCCAGCTTGCAAGTGTTCCCCGACGGGGCTGCAGAAGACGAGATCGTTCTCACGCGTGAACCGGTCGCGCTGCCCGAGGGCGGCGAGCGCCTGCGCGACTTCCTTCATCATCGGGACGGCTCGACCGCGCCCGCTCTTGGGGGTTCCTTCCCGTTGGTGTGTGTAGTTGCGGCGAACGCGGATGAGGTCGAGTTCGAAGTCGACGTCCGCCCAGCGGAGCGCAAGTAACTCGCCTTGGCGTAGCCCGGTGAAGGCTGCGGTCAGAAATAGCGTCGCGTCTTGCTCGGATTCCGCGGCGCGTACGAGCGCCATGACTTCTTCGCGGTCGTAGACGTCGATGTCGGCGGCCCGAACGATCCGGGGGCGCTCGACCTCGGCGGCGGGGTTGCGTGGGAGTCCGTAGACCCGCATCGCGCGCTTGAAGATCCCGTGAAGAACGACCAGGTACTTCTGCACGGTGCGCGCCGACAACCCGCGCCGCGTCATGGCGTCGCTTTTCCAGCGTTCGATGGCCTGGGGCGTGATGTCTTCGAGCCGCAGCTCGCCGAACGGTGCGTTGAGTCGGTCGACCATCATCGTGTAGTCGGCGACGGTCGAAGGCTTGCACGCGCGCTCGTGTTCGACGTAGCGAAGCCATTCGGCCGCCGCGTCGGCGAACGTCGCGCCGGTCTGGACCATGCCGAGCAGCGTCCCGCGGCGGGCTTCATCGAGCGTCTGACGAAGCCAGGCCTCAGCGGTGCGCTTCGTGAAGTAGCCAGCGGCGGGCCGGCCGCGCTGAGTCCACGCTGGCCCGATCTTCCTCTGCACCTGGCGGGCGTCTGGGAGCCGGTACTTGGCGTACCAGTTGTCGCTTCGCTTGCCGTTGACGCGGTAGACGTGACCGCTGATGGGACGAACGATCTGGGGCTGCATTCCCGTCGAATCTATCCCATTCTCGGGACAGATTTGGGACAGAGTTTTCAATCTGCCGAGCCACCGCAATCCAAGAAAATGTCGTTATGCAGGGCTTTTTCATGGGCCGGGGAGGATTCGAACCCCCGTCGAACGGATTATGAGTCCGCTGCTCTGACCAGCTGAGCTACCGGCCCCCTGCACGCACCGCATGCGCCGGGGCAAGCTAGCAGCGCAACCCGCTGGCTCACGACCGCAGCGCCTTCTCGATCGCGTGCTGAATCTCGGCCACCGAAACCGGCCCTTCGAGCTCGGCCGCGATGCGGCCGCGACGGTCGATGGCGAACACCCACGGCTCGGTCTGCAGGCCCCATGCCTTCAGCTGGGGTCGGTAGCCCTGCTCGACCTTGTTGTCCTTGAAGACCTCCATGTGGATGAAGGCCATCCGCTTGCCGTAGGTGGCCTGCAGCTGCTGCGCCTCGTCGACCACCGGCCCGCACGTCCGGCTCATGCACAGGCTGGGGGTTGCGAATACGAGCAGGACAGGCTTGCGTCCCACGACCTTGGCGAGGTCGACCGCATGCAGGGCGTCGGGCGGCACGCGGGTGTCGATCGAGGCGATGGGCATGGGAGGCGATGTGGGCGTATGAACCCGCGGCGCGGGCGCACCGACTGGCGGCGGGCCCCGGCCGCCGACGGTCACCTGGGCGACGCTTGACCCGACGAGGCGGCCGTCGAGGCGCGCCAACGCCCACACGACCTGGCCTCGGGCGCGGCCGAGCGGGACGTTGGCGACGTAGACCGACTTTGCGGTGTCGGGGTCCTGAGCGGCCGTCTTGCTGGCGAAAGCCGGCTTGACGACGAGGGATTCGCTGTGGGCCGGGAATGGACCGCGGGCGTTTGAGCCATCGGCGCCCGCCACGTACAGCGCGACCGGCGCCCCGGAAAGCTGCTTCTGGGCCTGATCGAACAGCGCGAAGCCGAAGCGGTTCGAGCCCTGCCGCAGGACGCTGACAGCTGGGGCCAGGTTCGGTCCCTGCGGGTGGGTGGAGGCAAGCTCCTGCAGGGGCTGGCCCAACGCCTTGGGGAACGCCTGAAACTGCTCGCTCGCGGTAGACGCCGAGGCCGAGGCGGACCTCTTGCTCGTCGAACCGCCGCAGGCGGATACGCCTGCCGCGCCCGCGAAGGCAAGCACGACGGCTGCGGCTCCCAGTCGCAAGCACACCATCGCGGCGACACTCTAAGCGCTCGGGAGCACCCTCCACGCCGGTCCCCTCGCCTCGCGTGATTGCATACCGCTCCCGGCTCGCGCCCTCCGAGTGTGCGAGCGCACGTTGGCAAGCAAGGAGTGACGGCATGGCGGAGCGGGCGGCGATCGTGACGGGCGCCTCGAGCGGCATCGGCCTGGCCATCGCGCACATGCTCGGCCAGGAGGGCTACGGCGTCACCGCTGCCGCGCGGCGGCCGGAGAAGCTCGAAATCGCGGCCGAGGAGCTGCGCGCCCGGGGCGTCGACGTCGAGCCCGTCGCCGCGGACGTCGCCTCGGAGGAGGACATCAGGGCGGTGGTGAACCGCCACCGCGAACGTTACCACCGCCTCGACGTGCTCGTCAACAACGCGGGCGTGGGCTTTGGGGCTCCGGTGGCCGAGATCGAGACAAAGCAGCTGGACATGCAACTCGACGTCAACCTGCGCTCCATGGTCCTGTTCTACCGCGAGTGCACGGACATGCTGCGCTCGGCGGGCAGCGAGCATCGCAACGCGCTGGTGGTCAACACGGCATCCATCGCGGGAAAGTCCGGTCAGGCCTGGCTGTCGGTGTACGCGGCGACGAAGTTCGCGGTGGTGGGCTTCACCCAGGCGATGAACAAGGAGCTCGGCGGCGAGGGGATCAAGTCGTGCGCCCTGTGTCCCGGGTTCGTGAACACGGCGATGACCGACTTCGTCAAGGAATCCGTGGCCGCGGACGAGATGATCCAGCCCGAGGACATCGCCGAGACGGTTCGCTGCCTGCTCCGGCTCTCCCCCGCGTGCGTCGTGCCCGAGATCATCTACCAGCGGCCCGGCCAGGGCCTCTGAGCCATCCATGAAGCTCGGCCTCAACGTGGCCTATTGGGGGCTGGGGCTCACGGCCGATCAGCAGCTTGCGCTCGTTCAGGAGGCCGAAGCGCTCGGCTATGAGTCGGTGTGGGCGGCCGAAGCCTATGGCTCCGACGCCGCCACGGTGCTGGCCTGGCTCGCCGGGCGAACCGAGCGGATCGCCCTGGGGTCGGCCATCTTTCAGATGCCCGCACGCACGCCGGCCATGACCGCGATGACGGCCGCGACGCTCGACCAGATCTCCGGCGGACGCTTCCGGCTCGGCCTCGGCTCCTCGGGCCCGCAGGTCTCCGAGGGCTGGCACGGCGTCCGCTTCGCCCGCCAGCTGCAGCGCACGCGCGAGTACGTCGACGTGGTACGAAAGGCGCTTGCGCGCGAACGTCTCGAGTACCACGGCGAGACGCTCGAGCTGCCCCTCCCCGATGGGCCTGGCAAGGCGCTCAAGCTCACGATCTCACCGGTGCAGGAGCACCTCCCGATCTACCTCGCGGCGATCGGCCCCCGGAACGTGACGCTGGCGGGCGAGATCGCCGATGGCTGGCTGCCCATCTTCTTCTCGCCCGAGCACGTGACCGAGTTCCGACCGCTGCTCAAGGAAGGCGCCGCCCGAGCAGGCCGCTCGCTGGAGGTCTTCGACATCGCCCCCACGGTCAACGTGCTCGTCGACGACGACGTCGAGGCCGCCCGCGACGTCATGCGTCCGCTGCTCGCCTTGTACGTGGGCGGGATGGGCTCGCGTGAGAAGAACTTCTACAACGACCTCATGTGCCGGTACGGATTCGAGGCTGCGGCACAGGAGGTGCAGAACCTCTACCTGGAGGGCAAGAAGGAGGAGGCCGCCGCGGCGCTGCCGGCGGAGATCATCGACACCGTGACGTTGTGTGGGCCGCGCGATGCCGTCCGCGATCGGCTCGCGGTCTACCGCGATGCCGGGGTGGGCACGCTCGGCGTGAGCCCGATGGCCTTCGACTTCGACTCCCGCCGTGACCAGCTGCGCACGATCGCCGAGCTGGCGAGCGCGTAGCGAGCCGGCGCGAACTGCCAGCGGTCATGAGCGGTGCGACCCAGCAGAAGCTTCTGCTGGGCGCCTTTGGCGACCCCGGTCACGCGTTTCCGATGATCGCGCTCGGCGAGGCGCTGGCGGCGCGGGGCCACCAGGTGACCGTGCAGACCTGGCGCCGGTGGCGGGAGGCCGTCGAGGGGGCGGGCATGGGCTTCGCCGCCGCCCCCGAGTATCAGGTGTTCCCGACGCGCGAGCGGCCGCTCAAGCCCTACCAGGCAGCCGTCCGAGCGGCGCAGGAGACCCGTCCCCTGATGGCCGATGTGCGCCCCGATGCCGTGGTCGCGGACATTCTCACTCCAGCGGTCGCGCTCGCCGCCGAGGCCGAGAGCGTGCCCTGGGCGACGCTCGTCCCCCACGTGTTCCCGCCCGGCGGCGATGGCTTCCCGCCCTACTCGAGCGGGGCGCGCCTGCCTCGCTCGACGCTCGGTCGCGCGCTGTGGCGCGCCCTGGAGCGGCCGGCCGGAGCGGGGCTTCGGCGCGGCCGGGACGAGCTCAACGGCGCCCGGGCGCGCCTCGGGCTCCCCGCGCTGGCCGATGTGCATGGGGGCATCAGCCGTGCACTGTGCGTCGTCGGGACGTTTCCGGCGCTCGAGTACCCACGCGACTGGCCCGCGCGCACGCACGTGGTGGGGCCGTTGCTGTGGGAGCCGCCCGCGTCGGATGTCGAGCTCCCACCTGGAGACGAGCCGCTGGTGCTCGTGGCCCCCTCCACCTCCCAGGACCCCGACCATCGTCTCCTCCGCGCCGCTGTGTCCGGACTGTCCGATCTGCCCGTACGAGTGCTGGCCACGCTGAACCGTCGACCCCTAGCCACGCCGATCAAAGTTCCCGAGAACGCCCGGCTGGTTGACTGGCTCTCCTACGCGCGGATCATGCCGCGGTGCGCGGTCGTGGTCTGCCATGGCGGACACGGCACGATGGTCCGGGCCCTGGCGAGCGGGTGCTCCGTCGTGGTAGCGCCCGCGACCGGCGACATGCACGAGAACGCGGCTCGAGCCGATTGGGCGGGCGTGGGCGTGCGCGTGCCCTGGCGCTTCGTCGCCCCGCGGATGCTGCGCCTCGCGGTGCAGCGGGCGTTGGGCGAGCCGCAGCTGCGGGCGCGTGCGGCGGAGCTCGCGGCGTGGGCGCGGTGCAACAGCGGAGCCGAGCGCGCAGCGGGGCTGGTGGAGCGATGGGCGTATAGAAGCTGCTCAGCTGAACTCCGGGGGCGGGACTCGAACCCGCAACCGTGACCTTAACAGGGTCCCGCTCTGCCTAATTGAGCTACCCCGGATCGTGTTAACCCTCAGTGTGGAGCGCTGAAGGGGCGGTGGTCAACTCTAGCGGGAGCGTCTGGAAACCGGCCTCGACCTCGGCATGACAATTTGCGCACAAGAGGACGCATTTCGCCGCTTCCGCCCTGCTCTTTGCGATCGCGCGGGCAAGCCCCCGCTCCGCGATTCCGAACCCCTTGCCATCGCGGTCGAGGTGATGGAATTGCAGTGCGCCAGAGTAACGACCGTATCCGCACAGACAGCACCGGCCGCCGGCCTCGGCGACCAAGATCTCCTTGACCTTCCGCCGACGGCGGATGACCCGGTCGCGCCGACAGCGTAGACAGCGATAAGACCCACGGCCTTCGAGGAAGAACTCGGTCCAGCCATGGTGAGAGCAATGACGCTGGAGGGTCGCCTCCCCAGCCTGGCGCGCCGAGCGCGTCTCTCTGCGCCGCCGGCTCCCGTCGGTCTGCAAGCCGAATTGCTTGAGCCAGTAGCGGATCGTTGCTGTGCTGACTTCGAAGGCATCGGCGAGCGCCCGATGGCTCGCCCCATCGCGCACCATGGCCTCAAGGCGCTCGCGTTCCAGGCCTCCTCGCGCCATGTGGCGCTGTTGGTGCGCAGCCGTAAGCCCGTACTTAGCGACCCAGTAGCCAACCGTCGATGGGTGCCGGTTCAGGCGAGCTCCGATCTGCTCGAGTGAGAGACCGAGCGTCAAGAAGCGTTCGAGGGAGTCTCGGTCCATGACCCGAACGCTAGTGCCGATCCGAGCCAAGTCGGGCTTCCGGGGCCGAAAAGTCGCACTCCTGTAAGGCTTTGCCGCCCCTATTCGGGCCGCGCCGTCGCCCGGTCGATCGCCGTCTCGAGCTGCTCGCGGATGCGGCCGCGCCGCTCGGCGAGCTCGCCCACGTCGAGTCGTCCCGCGGCCTGCGCGGCTGCGATCTCCCGCTCCAGCCGGTTCTTCTCGAGCTGAAGCGCCTCCACCTCGAGCCCCGCGGGCTCCGCCGGGTCGCGCGCCGCGCGCAGCGTCAGCTCGGCTATCAGGCTCGAGAGATCAGCGTCCTCGGGCGTGAGCCCATCCAGGGGCTCGGCCAGATGCTCGCGCAGGTGCGCGGCCGCCCGGCGGGTCGCGGCCGTGGTGAAGTGCTGCTCGAGGTCGACGCTGCGCAGGGCCTCGCGCCCTTCCTCGGGCAGCGCGATGCACAGGGCGAGGAAGTTGCGCTCGGTCTGCTCGCGGCGGTCGAGCGCGGCGCGGGGGGCTTGCGCCCCGCGGCCCCCCGCCCCCCCGCCGGTGGCCGGGGCGGCCAGCGAGCCCACCAGTTGCTCGGAGAGGCCGAGATGGCTCGCGGTCTTGCGCACCAGCTCGTCGCGCAGCACGCCCGCCGACACGGCGGCCAGAACCTCGCGCAGCTCCCCCAGCGCCCGATCGCGGCCATCCGCGCTCCCGAGATCCTCGCCGGACAGGAGACGCTCGACCTGGAAGTGCGCGAAGGGCACCGAGGCGTCGACCCGCGCGCGCACCGCCTCGGCGCCCTCGCGGGAGACGAGGTCTGCCGGGTCGACGCCGATCGGCAGCTCCACCACCCGCAGCTCGACCTGCCGGCCGGCGGCCAGCTCGGCGGCGCGCAGCATCGCTCCCTGGCCCGCGCTGTCAGGGTCCAGCGCCAGGGCGATGCGTGCGCCGTCGGCGCCCGCGACCTGGCGCGCCAGCTCTCCGACCTGCTCTGCGGTCAGGGCCGTTCCCATCAGCCCCACCACGTTGCGCAGCCCGGCCTGGTGGAGCGCCAGCACGTCGGTGTAGCCCTCGACGACGACCACCTCTCCGCGCCGCGCGGACTCGCCGCGGGCGCGGTCGGCGCCGAACAGCTGGCGGCCCTTGTGGTAGACGTCGCCGTCGGCGGTGTTGAGGTACTTCGGCAGCTGGTTGTCGCGCAGTGCCCGGGCACCGAAGCCCAGCACCCGGCCCCGCTGGTCGGTCAGGGGAAACATGATCCGGGCCCGAAACCGATCGTAGAGCTTGCCCTCCCCCTTGGCGCGCTGCGCGAGGCCGGCCTCGTAGACCTCCCGATTGGAGAAGCTCGCCTGCCGCGCTGCACGCAGCATGCGATCCCAGGCGCTGGGCGCGTAGCCGACGCGGAAGTCGCGCAGCGTCTCCTCCTCCAGGCCCCGGGCGGCGAGGTAGGCACGGGCGTCCGCCGCCTCCTCAGAGCTCCACAGATAGCGCGCGTAGAACTCGCTCGCGCGGCCCAGCAGCTCGTACAGGCGCTCGCGTCGCCGGCGGCGCTCCGCGGCGTGCGGATCCTCCTCCTCGCGTGCAAGCTCGACGTCGTAGCGGTCGGCCAGCAGCTCCAGCGCACCCACGAAGTCGACGCCCTCCGTCTCCTGCACGAACGTGAACACGTCCCCCCCGACCCCGCACCCGAAGCAGTGGTAGACCTTCTTGTGGGGGTCGACGCCGAACGAGGGCGTGCGCTCGTCGTGAAACGGGCACAGGCCCTCGTAGCGGTTGGGACCGGCGCGGCGCAGCTCCGTGCGCGCGGAGACGAGGTCGACCATCTCGACCGCCTCACGCACCCGCTCCCTGGAGTCTTCGGCGTAGCGGGCCATCAGCGTCGATTCACGCGAACGATCTGGGCACGGCCAGCGCGTCGAACTCTCGGATGCAGAAGCGATCGGTCATTCCGGCCAGATAGTCCACCACCCGCTGCTCCGGGGTGGCTCCCTCCACTCCGACCGCCAGCTCGTCGAGATGCTCGCAGTAGTGCTCGAACAAGGTCCGAATCACGGTCTCGATCCGCCGGTGCTCGCCCCGGACCTCCTCGCCCAGGTAGACGTAATCGAACATGAACTGGCGCAGCGCGCCCATCGCCGCGCCGACCTCCTCCCCCTGAACGATGTCGCCCGCCGCCTCTGAGTGCTCGACGAGGTCGTGCACCAATGTGTCGATGCGCCGCGGTCCGCTCTCCCCCAGCCTGGCGACGGCCTCACCTGGGAGGTCGTCCTGGCGCAGGACGCCGGCTCGCAGCGCGTCGTCGATGTCATGGTTGATGTAGGCGACGCGATCCACCAGACGCACGATCCTCGCCTCCAGGCTCGACGGCGGCGGAGCCCCGCTGGAGTGGCAGCGGATGCCCTCGCGCACCGGTGCCGTGAGGTTGAGCCCGGCCCCGCCGTGCTCCAGGCGCTCGACGACCCGGAGCGAGTGCTCCCAATGGCGGAAGGCGCCCCCGAAGCGCTCGCGCACGCAGGCGTCGAGCACCGCCTCGCCGATGTGGCCGAACGGAGGATGGCCGAGGTCGTGCCCGAGGCCGATCGCCTCCACCAGGTCCTCGTTGAGCCGCAGGGCGCGCGCGACGGTGCGCGAAACCTGGGTCACCTCCAGCGTGTGGGTCAGGCGGGTGCGGTAGTGGTCGCCCTCCGGCGCCACGAACACCTGCGTCTTGTGCTTGAGGCGGCGAAACGCCTTGGCGTGGACGATGCGGTCGCGGTCGCGTTGAAAGGGCGTGCGCAGTCCGCACTCCTCCTCGGGCCGCGCGCGCACGGCGGGGTAGGAGCGGCTGGCGAGCGCCGCGAGGTGGGCCTCCTCCCAGTCCCTGATGCGGCCGGCGAACCCGTGAGCGACCGACGAGTGGGTGGCTGTGCGCTCCATGCGGCGATTGTCGCAGCGCTCACGGATCGGCCGACACCCCGGCGGCGCCGACCACACGGGTCAGGCCGCCGCCGGACGCCAGCGCACGTGCGCATGGTGCTCGACGGTCTCTGCGATCGCGCGCTCGGCCTGGCGCAGCGCGCGATCGGAGGCCGCCGGCGTTTCGGCCAGCGTGTGCCCGAGGGCCGCCACCAGGAAGCTGTGGGCCTCCTCGTCGAAGGCGAACGCCGACGCCTCGCAGGCGCTGCACACCACGCCTCCCGCCGCTCCCGAGAAGCCCGTCAGGTGCTGGTCCTCGCCGCAGGCGGCGCAGGCCCCGAGTTGGGGGCCCAGCCCGGCGGCCACCAGCAGCTTGACGCGGAAGGCGAGCTGGTTGGCCAGGCCGGCGCTGCCCGCCGGGTCGCCGTCGAGCAGCGCAAGCTCATTGGCCAGGAGGTGGAAGACGGCCGGGTTGGCATCTCCGGTCTCGAACAGCCGCGCCACCGCGTCGCAGGCCCGCGCCGCGGTATCGAGGGCGGGGCCGCTCTGGCGCAGCCGGGCATGCGCGGCCACGGTCTCCGCGCCGGTGACGGTGAGCAGGTCGCCGCGGCCCTCGTGCAGCATCAGGTGCAGGTGGAAGAACGGCTCGAGCCGCGCCCCGAACCGGCTGCGGGTCTTGCGCGCCCCCTTGGCGATGGCGCCCACGCGGCCCCGTCCCGGGGTGTAGAGGTGCAGGACCCGGTCGCCCTCCCCGTAGCGAATCGAGCGCAAGACGATGGCCTGGGTCTTCAGCGAGGCTGGCATCCGCTCCAAGCTATACTTTGTGAAGTAATGAGCGTGGTCACTGTCTACACGGCCGATCCCTGCGCCCGCTGCGGAAAGGCAAAGGCCCTGCTGGCAAAGCGCGGCATCGTCTTCACAGAAGTCAATCTGACAAAGGAGCCGGTCGGACGAGCGGAGCTGGTCAAGCGCACGGGGCTCATGACCTTCCCCCAGATCGTCGTCGGTGGCGCCGCCATCGGCGGCCTCGACGACTTGGAGGCGGCCGACGGCGACGGCCGCCTCAGCCAGTTGCTCGCCGGCTGAGCCTCGGCCTGGGCTGGCAGTGCTCGCACACGTAGGTCCCGCGCCCCGCGGCGACGAGCTTGCGCACCGGCATCCCGCAGCGGGCGCAAGGCTCCCCCGCGCGGCGGTGCACCAGGAACTCGTCTTGGAAGGAGCCGCGGACGCCATCGGGGTCCCGGTAGTCGTCGATCGAGGCACCGTCGGCCGCGATGCCCGCCCGCAGCGCCTCGATGACCGCGGCGTGCAGCGCAGTCCACTGCGCCGGCGTCAGCCTTTGCGCCGGGCGCAGAGGATGGATCCCCGCCCGAAACAGCGCCTCGTCGGCGTAGATGTTGCCCACGCCCGCGATTCGCTTCTGGTCGAGCAGGAATGCCTTGATGGGAGCGCGGCAGCCCCGCCCCAGCGCCCGCAGCCCCTCGGGCGTGAAGGCTCCCTCGAGCGGCTCGACCCCGAGGCGTGCGGCGAAGAACGCCTGTAGCGCCGCTGCGTCCATGGCCAGCTCGCCGGTCCCGAACCGGCGGGGATCGTCGTAGAGCACCCGGTGGCCGTCACTGAGCTCGATGCGGACCCGCACGTGCGCCGGCTCGACCGGGGGGTCGTAGAGCAGGGCGCCGGTCATGCGCAGGTGCCAGAGCAGGTAGCGCTCGTCCTCGAGCTCCCACACGAGGTACTTGCCACGGCGCGTCAGGCGCCGTACGCAGCGGCCGGTCACCGCGGCCTCGACCTCGGCCGGGGGCAGCGGGCGCGTCCAGCGTGGATCGAGCACCGCGACGCGCACGAGGACGCGCCCCTCCACCCGTGGAGCCAGGCGGCGGCGAATCGTCTCGACCTCGGGGAGCTCTGGCATCGTGACGAACCATCCTCATGTGCGACGGTGCGGCACGCGCCCCGCTCGCACCGAGGCCAGGAGCGGCGCGAACACCATACGGTCGACCGCAGCGAACACGTTCGCGGGGGCCGAGGCGTCGACCACGTACTCGGCTCCCTGATCGAAGATGTGGGTCGAGCGCACGCGCCTGGCCTGGCCGGCGATCGTTTCGTCCGCGAGCAGCTGCACCCCCGGGGCACCGCCGACGGTCACGAGGCGGCTCAACTGAATCGCGAGCGTGCGATCGCGCGTCCTGGCCACGTCGATGAGCTGCGCTCGCGCGTTCTTGAGCTCTTCCTGGGTCGTGGGCAGCCGCTCCCGTCGCGGGTAGCGCCAGATGGCGACCGTCGCCCGTCCGGAGACCACGACCGCCACCAGTGGCGGCGCACCAGGGCTCTGGGACCAGTTGCGCGGCGCGGAGAAACGCAGCCGCTCCTTGGGGAACTCATAGCGCATGAGGCTGCCGGGTGGTTGGGGCGAGGCCAGGTCGGGTGGCTCGGTACGCCGGTTGCCGCAGCCCGACGGAAGAGCGCCGGCGGCCACGCACAGCAAGACGGCAGCGAGTCGGCGGCGCACGGGCCGCGATTCTTTCAGGGTTCGCGAGGCCTCAGGCGGCGTGAGAGCCCGAGCGCGGCGCGGCGTGGCCTTCGGCGGAGCCCGGGTGGCCGGCGTCGGCCCGGGGATGGGCCTCGAAGTAGACGTCCTTGAGACGCTCGGCGGACAGGTGGGTGTAGATCTGCGTCGTGGCGATGTCGGCGTGGCCGAGCATCTCCTGGACGGACCGCAGATCGCAGCCGCCTGCCAGCAGGTGAGTGGCGAAGGTGTGGCGCAGCGTATGAGGGCTCATCTTGTCCGCGAGGCCCGCCGAGGCGGCGTGGCGCTGCACGATCTTGTAGAGACCCTGCCGGGTGAGCCCCGACCCCCGGGAGTTGACGAACAGCCGCGTCTCCCCCCGGTCGCCAACCAGTGCGGGCCGGCCCCGCTGGATATACACACGGGCCGCGGCGATGGCCTGGCGACCGACCGGAACGAGGCGCTCCTTGGAGCCCTTGCCCCTGGCGCGCAGCACCCCCTTCTCGAGATCCACGTCACCCACGTCGAGCGTGATGGCCTCGGAGGCCCGCAGCCCGCAGGCGTACATCAGCTCGAGCAGCGCGCGATCGCGCAGCGATCGCGGCGCGGTTCCGCGCGGCTGCTCGAGCAGCCGCTTGACCTCCGCACGCGCAAGCACCTGGGGAAGCTTGTGACCGCCGCGGGGTGCGCGCAGCTCTGCGGTCGGATCGCGCTCGAGGATGCCGTCGCGGCGCAGGTGACGGTAGAAGGAGCGCAGGCAGGCCACCTTGCGCTGCACGGTTGCCGGCGCGGGCGGCGCCTTCGCGTCGCCTGCCGTGAGCTGGGCGATGAAGTCGGTGAGCTGGGTGTGGGTGATCTCGAGCGCAGAGAC
>JBBSIW010000018.1:0-14605 GCA_038231895.1 Solirubrobacterales bacterium
ATCGAGCTGCCCCTCGTGCGCGTGCTGCGCGACCTCGAGCTCGCGGGGCTCAAGCTCGACGTGGATCGCCTCGGCGAGATCTCCGCCCGGGTCAAGGCGGACGCCGACCGCCTCGAGCGCGAGATCTTCGAGCTGGCGGGCGAGGAGTTCACGATCGGCTCGCCCCAGCAGCTCGCGGAGATCCTGTTCGTCAAGCTCGGCCTGTCGCGGAAGCGACGGGGGAAGACCGGTTTCTCGACCGACGCCCGGGTGCTCGCAGCCATCCGCGAGGAGCACGAGATCATCGCCAAGATCGAGCGCTTTCGCGAGCTGACCAAGCTGGCCCAGACCTACCTCGACGCCCTGCCGGCATACATCGCCCACGACGGGAGGCTGCACACCACCTTCAGCCAGGTGACGGCGGCCACGGGGCGGCTGTCCTCGATCAACCCCAACCTCCAGAACATCCCCATCCGCACCGAGCTCGGCCGCGAGGTCCGCGCGTGCTTCGTCGCCGAGCCGGGAAACCTGCTGGTCACGGCCGACTACTCGCAGGTGGAGCTGCGGATCCTCGCCCAGGTGGCCGACGAGCCGGTGCTCAAGGACATCTTCCGCGCCGGGGAGGACGTGCACAGCGCCACCGCCATGCAGGTGTTCGGGGTGCACCGCGAGGAGATCGACCCGGCGATGCGATCGAAGTCGAAGATGATCAACTACGGCATCGTCTACGGGCTCTCGGCCTTCGGGATGGCCGACCGACTGCAGATCGCCCAGGACGAGGCGGAGACCTTCATCGACGCCTATCTGGAGCGCTTTCCCAAGGTGCGAGCGTTCATCGAGGCGACGATCGAGCGCGCGACCGAGGAGGGTTACGTGACGACGCTGTTCGGGCGCCGCCGCCGCGTGCCCGAGCTGCGCGCGCGCCGCTGGGAGGTCCGAAAGCTCGGCGAGCGCCTGGCCGTCAACACGGTGATTCAAGGCACCGCGGCGGACATCATCAAGGTGGCCATGGTGCGCTGCCGCGATGCGCTGGCGCGGGCCGACCTGCGCACGCGCTCGATCCTGCAGATCCACGACGAGCTGCTGTTCGAAGGTCCGGCCGAGGAGGCCGAACGGGCGCGGGAGCTCGTGTGCCGGGAGATGCAGGACGCCTGGGAGCTCGACCCTCCGCTCGTGGTCGACGCGGGGATCGGCCCGAACTGGATGGAGGCGAAGTAACGCATGGACCGCGGCGCCGCCGTGCTGCTGACCGCGGGCGTGGGGGGTGGGCGTCGTGCTCCTGGGCGCCGGGACCTATCTCGTGGTGCGGTAGTGGCCTACGCTTCCGCGTTCCCCATGTGCGCGCCCTCAGCCAATTCTCGGCCTCCGGTTTGACCTCAGCGTGGGTCAAGGTCGGGGTGAGCGCCCTGCTCATGGTGGCCCTCCTGCCCGCGAGCGCGGGCGCGCGGACGCGGTCGGTCAAGGCGAAGCCCGACCCGAGCGCCCGCCTGGCGCCCATCCCCTACATGGGGTGGAACTCCTACTACGGCCTGGGACTCGAGTACGACGAGGCAAGCATCGTCGGCGTCGTGAACGCCATCGTCCGGCGCGGCTTTGACCGGGCCGGATACCGGTATGTCTGGCTTGACGCGGGATGGTGGTCAGGCCCGCGTGACTCACGCGGCTCGATTACCGTAGACCCGCGGCAGTGGCCTCATGGAATGAAATGGCTTGCGGACTACATCCATGCCAGAGGCCTTCGTGCCGGCATCTATACCGATGCGGGCACCGAGGATCGCCGAGAGTTGGCGTACCGGCGCTGACCTCGGGGTCCCGCACAGCATCGAGTTCGCCGCGGTGCTCCGCAACCTCGACGATACCGCCGCTCATCCCGAGGCTGCCGAGCCGGGCCACTGGAACGATCCCGACTACCTCGGGCCGGAGCTCGGCATGAGCGAGGTGCAAGCCCAGGCGCAGTTCACCATGTGGGCGATGGTCGCCGCGCCCCTCATGCTCGGCAACGACATTCGTACGATGTCACCACGAGTCCAGCGCATCGTAATCAATCCCGGGACCATCGCGATCGATCAGGACAGGGCCGGCGTGCAGGGAAGGCGGGTGGCCAAGCACGGCGCTGCCGAGGTTTGGGCAAAGCCGCTCGCCAACGGCGACCGGGCGGTGGCGCTTCTCAATCGTGGAGGTGTCGCGACGGCGATCACGACCCGCACGCGGGCGATCAGCTTGAACGGGTCCCGCCGCTACCGAATCCGCGACGTGTGGACTCGGAAGGTGTCGAGGACGCGGGGGGCGATTCGCGCCACGGTGCCGCCCAACGGCGCCGTCCTCCTTCGCGTGTCCAGACTCGCCCGCTGATCGAGGGTCTCGCCTGCCCGCAGGGACCGGAGGCCAGTGGAGCGCGCAACGGCGTTCACGGCGTGCCGGGGCGTGATTTCCCGAGTTCGGCGATCGGACATCGTTCGGCAGGGACTGTCCGATAGCGAAATCCACGAACTCGATACCCATCCCCCTCCTTCAGCGGGCAGCCGCTCGGCCGATCACGCTGCCAGTGTCGCGGTGCCCGCCGACGTCACCGGCCCTGCCGCGGCGAACTCCGGCGGCGCGATGCGCAGATATCGGTCGAAGCACGCGGCGGTGATGGCCTTGCGGCTGAGCACCCGGAGCCCCAGGTGCAGCAGCCGGGGGGGAACGCGCGGAACCAGGCGCTGCACCTCCAGCAGGCAGTTGAACTTCCAGGCGTGGCGCTTGCTGAACTCGCCGTAGCGCTGCAGCGCCTCGGCGCGCGTCGAGCGCTCGTCCACCACTGAGCGCAGCTCACGGCCGCAGGCCAGCCCGAAGTACAGAGCGGTGCGGATGCCCTCGGCGGTGGTAGGCAGGCAGTGTCCGGCCGAGTCGCCGACGAAGAAGACGCCCTGTTCGGTGGCCGGGCGGATCTTGTGCGGAATCCAGTTGCCCTGGTAGCGCACCGTTTCCACGCCGACGTCCTGCGCGAGTCGCACGGTCGGCTCCTTGACGTGGTAGCGGGGATCGAAGGACCCGACGCCCACCCGCAGCTCCCCGTCGGCGGGAAAGCTCCAGCCGTAGCCGGCCGGCACGTAGGCGCGATCGATCCACAGCTCCATCTCGTCGCCGCCGCTGGGCGGGTGCACCTCGAGCCCGCGTGAGAGCGTCGCCTCGGGGGGCTGCACGTTGTCGCCGGCTCCGAGGACGCGGCGCCAGCCCATCGCATCGACGATCAGCGGGGCGCGCAGATCGCCCCGGTCGGTGTGGACCACGTCGCCGCTGCGCCCGTTCACCTTGGCGGTCTCGAAGGTCGCGTCCTCGCCCTGGGCGCGCAGCAGGGCGCACGCCGCGCGGTAGTCAAAGGTGGAGAACGACCACGGCAGCCGCCAGCGGACGTCCCCGTGGGGCGTGTGGATGAGCATTTCGAAGAACGTCTGCTGGATCGCCTCCTCGAGCCCGAGGGCGGACATCCACGCCGTGGGTATCCCGCACGCCGAGGTCTGGCGGTCGCCGATCTCGTAGCGGTCGACGATCAGGGTGCGCGCGCCCGAGCCCGCCAGCTCGCGGGCCACCGCGAGGCCGCCGAACGATGCGCCGCAGATCACCACGTCCCATTCATCGGCCAGGGGGGTGCGCTGCGCTCCCCGCTTGGTCTCACGCGTCGGCATCGGGGCGGATGATAGGTGTCGCCCTTCGCTAACCTAGGCGCTTCATGGCCGTCCTCGAAACCGTCACCCCCGCCCACGCCAAGATCGTGGAGGGCTCCGACGGCCTCCTGCTCGAGATCGACGGGCGGATCGTCCCCAACTACGACGCCACCATCACGCCCTTCGAGGAGGGCGACGTCGTCAGCGGCAAGGTGGTGCGCATCGATGCCGACGAGGTGCTGGTCGACATCGGCTACAAGTCCGAGGGGGTCATCCTCTCCAACGAGCTGTCGATCCGCAAGTCGGTGGACCCGGCCGACGAGGTGGAGCTGGGCGAGGAGGTGGACGCGCTCGTCCTCACCAAGGAGGACCAGGACGGCCGCCTGCTGCTGTCCAAGAAGCGTGCGCGGTTCGAGAAGGCGTGGCGGCGGATCGAGGCGGCCGCCGAGTCTGGCGAGCCCGTCACCGGCCAGGTCATCGAGGTCGTCAAGGGCGGCCTGATCATCGACCTCGGCGTCCGCGGCTTCCTGCCCGCCTCGCTGGTGGACATCCGCCGCGTCCCCAACCTCGACGACTACCTCGGACAGGCGATCGAGTGCAAGGTCATCGAGCTCAACCGGTCGCGCAACAACGTCGTGCTCTCCCGCCGCGCGGTGCTCGAGGAGGAGCGCAAGGAGGTCCGCCAGCAGATCCTCGACCGCCTCCAGCCCGGGCTGGTGGTCGAGGGCCAGATCTCCAACATCGTCGACTTCGGCGCCTTCGTGGACCTCGATGGCATCGACGGGCTGATCCACATCTCAGAGCTCTCCTGGTCCCACGTGAACCACCCCAGCGAGATCCTCAAGATCGGCGAGACCGTCCAGGTCAAGGTGCTCGACATCGATCGCGATCGCCAGCGCATCTCGCTCGGGCTCAAGCAGACCCAGGAGGACCCCTGGCAGCGCATCGTCGACACCTACAACGTGGGCGATGAGCTCAAGGGCAAGGTCACCAAGGTCGTCACCTTCGGCGCCTTCGTCGAGATCCTGGACGGGGTGGAGGGCCTCGTGCACATCTCCGAGCTGGCCGCGCATCACGTCGAGAATCCGCGCGAGATCATCGAGCCCGAAGACGAGGTGCGCGTGCTGATCCTGGAGATCGACTCCGAGCGCCGGCGGCTGTCGCTTTCGGTCAAGCGCGTCGACGGGCAGGAGCTCCCGTTGCGCCCGCGTGCTGCCAGCGCGGAGGAGAACGGCGCGGCGGGGAACCTCGACGACGTGCCCGAGCTCGGGCTCTCCGAGGATGTGTTCGCCGGTGACGACCTGCCCGCCGCCCCCGAGGCCGAGGAGGCCGTCGGCGCGCCGGAGCCGGAGCCGGCCGCAGCTGAGCCCCCCCTCGAGCCGCAGGTCGTCCCCGACGACTCACCGGCGCCCGAGCCGCCCGAGCCGCCCGCGTCGTCGTAGCGCCTGCGACGACCATCCCCTTCATCGGCCTGACCGGCGGGATCGGCGCCGGCAAGTCCACCGCACTGGCGGCGCTCGAGCGTCTCGGCGCCGCCACGCTGTCCACCGACGCGGTGGTGCATGAGCTCTATGAGAAGACCGAGGTGCGCGACGCGGTCGTGGCGCGCTGGGGACCGGAGATGGCTCCCGCGGGGAAGGTGGATCGCAGTGCCGTGGCCGAGAGGGCCTTCGCCTCGGAGCAGGAGCGTGAATGGCTGGAGTCGACCCTGTGGCCCCGCGTGGCGGCTCGAGTGGCGCGGTGGCGGCAGGAGGCCGAACGCCGCGAGCCGGCGCCGCCCGCCGTCGTGGTGGAGACGCCGCTGCTGTTCGAGGCCGGGCTGGAGGAGGGCTTCGATGCCACGATCGCGGTGAGCGCACCCGAAGGGCTGCGCGGCCAGCGGGCCGGAGACCGCGGGCACGCGGCGCTCGAGGAGCGCTCGACCCGCCAGCTCAGTCAGGAGGAGAAGGCTCGCCGAGCCACCTTTGCCATCGCAAATTCCGGCTCGATCGATGACCTGGAGCGCACGCTGTCGGCGATACTTGTCAAGCTGGGGCAATGAGCACCCGTCGCGTGGCTATGCGGGAGGGGTCGCGGTGGCGCTCCGACGCCGCGTCCGCTCGCTCCTACCCCGCCCCCCGGCGCAAGACGATGCGCCGGCGGTTCGTGGCGGGCCTGGCTGCCGCCGGCATCCTCGCCGCGGCCGCCGTGCTGGTCTACCCCATGCTGCACCATGCGGTCAAGGAGATCACGCTGCCCCTCCGCCACGAGGACATCATCCGCCAGCAGGCGGCGAGCAAGCACCTCGATCCGGCGCTGATCGCGGCCGTCATCTACGCCGAGTCCAAGTTCGACGCACGCGACTCCGCCACCGGCGCGAAGGGGCTGATGCAGATCCAGCCGGCGACGGCCCGCTTCATCGCCGGACGCTCCGGGGGCACCCAGTTCCAGGTCGCCGACCTGGCGGACCCGCAGGTCAACATCGCCTACGGCTCCTACTACCTGCGCTACCTCCTCGCCCGCTATGACGGCAACGCGACGCTGGCCGTCGCCGCCTACAACGGAGGTGAGACCAACGTCGACAAGTGGATCGGCGACGCCGGCCGCGGACGCGGAGGCTTTCGCGCGCAGGACATCCGCTTTATGGAGACGCGTGCCTACGTCGAGCGAGTGCTCAACGCGCGCCGCGACTATCGCGCCAACTACGGACGCGAGCTCGGGCTGTAGCTCAGAGGCTCTTCCTCAGCAGCCCGAACACGCCGCGCACGGCCTGACGCTGCAGGGCCTTTGCCTGGCGCGACTTCAGAAAGCCGCCGAGCCGGGACAAGCCCGCCCAGGCAACCGGCATCAAAGCACAGGCGCGCCGTCAAAGCGTCTCGGATCACTCTCTTCGACGGCGCCTGTACGGCCCCATCTCCGCGTAGAGCCCTCGGGCTGGATCTGCGACCGCTGGAGAGCCCACCTTGAGATCGCGTGTGCGGCTTTCGAGCTCGAGCACCACAACGATGAGCTCCGCCAGGGCGAACAGCGTGAGGCAGATCACGGCCACGACGGCCCATCCGACCAGGAGCACGACCAGCCCCTTGCCGATCGCGTCAGGGAAGTCCGCAGCCGCCGCGACCAGTACCACGACCCCTCCGACGAGAGCCATCAGGAAGGCGATGACCCTGAACACTGGGATCGTGGCCCGCAGGGAACGGTGAGGCAGCTGGGGCATCGAAACGCAGCCTATGTGTACCAGCCGACGCGTCGGCGGGCTCGGGCCACCGGTTCCGTGATCCACCGGTCGGGTGGACGCGCAAGAATGCATGTCGTGAGGCGCGCGCTCGCCAGCCCCTGGGGGTTCTTCCTCGCCCTGGCGGTCTTCATCGTCACGACGCTGGCACTCGACCGCCACGCCGTCGCCTGCCCGCAACTCGCGCTCGGCGCCGTGACCTGGCTCTTCCTCGTCCTGGCCTGCCGCGACCTCGAACCCGTCGACCGGGCGCGGGTGGCGGCGATCGTGGTGGTGGCCACCGCGGGGGAGGTCCTTGGCTCGCTCATCCTCGGCCTCTACACCTATCGCCTGGACAACCTGCCGTCGTTCGTCCCGCCCGGGCACGGCCTCGTCTACCTGGCCGGCTTGCGCGTGTCGCGCAGCGCCCTCGTGCGCCGTCACGCCAGGAAGGTCGTGATGGGCGCCCTCGCCCTCGGCGTCGCCTGGGCGCTCGCGGGCGTCACGCTCGCGGCGCGCCCCGACGTCGCCGGCGCGCTGTGCATGGCGGCCTTGGGCTACTTCCTCCTGCGCGCCCGCGTGCCCGCTCTCTACGCGTGCATGTTCGTCTGCGTCGGGCTGCTCGAGCTCTACGGGACGGCGGTGGGGACGTGGCGCTGGGCCGAGGTGTGGCCCACGTTCGGCCTGTCGTCGGGCAACCCGCCGAGCGGGATCGCCGCCGGCTACTGCCTGTTCGACGCCGCGGCGCTGACGCTTGGGCCTCGGCTGCTGGGCCTGTGGCGCGGCGGCCGGGTGGCCGCCGCGCGTCGGCTGCATCGACTCAGGAGCGTCGCCGCCGCTTCTCCTTCGGAGGTCGAGGCGGGTTCTCCTTGCGCTCCTCAGGCGTCATCTGCCTGATCGTGAGCGAGCCCTCGTCGACCTGCTCCTGGACCTGACGAAGCTTCTCGCGGCGCTTCTCCTCGTCCCGCTCGCGTTGGGTCTTCGCCATGGACCGGGGCTGGTCTACAGAGCCGAGACGTTGACCGCCTTCGGGCCCTTGTCGCCCGAGCCGGCCTCATAGGTGACCTTCGCGCCCTCGTTGAGCGAGCGAAAGCCGTCGGACTGGATGTCGGTCTGATGAACGAAGAGGTCCTTGCCGCCGTCATCGGGCGTGATGAAGCCAAAGCCCTTGTCGTCGTTGAACCACTTCACGGTTCCGGTTGCCATGCATTTCCTCCATGGCTCGTGTGCTGCGAACGCGGAGGATGCCTGTGAGCAACGACCTGCGGGCGCCTGCACTGCTTTGCCGGGCTGCTGCCCGACCCAATGGCCAATGGTAACGACCCGGACCGGACGGCACCCCTGCGGGGTGCTGGCTCAGAGCACCTGGACCTTGATCAGCAGCCCCTCGTCGAAGTGGGGCTTGCCTCCATCGCGGTCGGTGAGGGGGCAGAAGAGCGCGTAGGTTCCAGGCTTGGGCAGATCGATGTCGGCCACCTGGGACCTGCCTCCGTCGAGCGCCGCCGTCTGGTCGGAGCTCATGAAGTCCACGAAGGCCGGCGGCTTGCCATTGGACTGGAGGGCCTTCTTGATCTGGGCCACCGATGGGTTGCCGGTCACGCGGACGAAGGCGGCGAGGTGGATCGTGTCCGTGCCCTTGCTGTCGAAGGTGATCCGGTTGCGGCCGGCCTTGAGTCCGGTGACGAGCCACTTACCTGTCCTTGCCGGCCACCGCCTGGGCGCATTCGTCGCGCACCAGATCCGGCTGGCGGCCGCAGCTCACGCTACCGTTGGCCGTCGCGGTGCCGCCCTTCCACCTCGACAGCGCCTACACCCCGACCGCCGATCAGCCCGCGGCGATCGCGTCGCTGGCCGAGGGCCTCCGCGGCGGGGAGCACTTTCTCACCCTTCTGGGCGCCACCGGCACCGGCAAGACGATGACCATGGCCGGGGTGATCGAGGCGGTCCAGAAGCCTACCCTCGTCATCGCGCACAACAAGACGCTGGCTGCGCAGCTGTGCAACGAATTCCGTACGTACTTCCCTCAGAACGCGGTGGAGTACTTCGTCTCCTACTACGACTACTACCAGCCCGAGGCCTACGTCCCCTCCAAGGACCTCTACATCGAGAAGGACTCGGCCATCAACCAGGAGATCGACCGGCTGCGCCACGCCGCCACCGCGGCCCTGTTCGCCCGGCGGGACGTGATCATCGTCGCCTCGGTGTCCTGCATCTTCGGGCTCGGCTCGCCCGAGACCTACGACGAGCGCGTGCAGATCCTCAAGCGCGGGGACTTCATCGACCGCGAGGAGGTGCTGCGCAAGCTGGTGGCCAACCAGTACAGCCGCAACGACGTGGCGCTGGGGCGGGGGACCTTTCGCGTGCGCGGCGAGACGCTCGAGGTGTTTCCCGCCTACGAGGAGAGCGCGTTCCGCGTCACGCTGTTCGGCGACGAGGTCGAGCGCCTGCAGCACTTCGATCCGCTGACCGGCGAGCTGCTGGCCGACGACCTCGAGCACGTCGCGGTGTGGCCGGCCACGCACTACAACGTCAAGGAAGGGCAGATGGAGCGGGCGGTGGCCGAGATCGGCCACGAGCTCAGCGAGCGCTGCAAGGAGCTCGAGGCCGAGGGCAAGCTGCTCGAGTCACATCGCCTGCGCCAGCGCACCCAGTACGACATGGAGATGATGCGTGAAGTCGGGTTCTGTTCGGGCATCGAGAACTACTCACGCATCCTCGACGGGCGCCAGCCCGGCGATCGGCCGTACTGCCTGGTCGACTACTTCCCCGACGACTTCGTCTGCTTCATCGACGAGTCACACCAGACCGTCCCGCAGATCGGCGGCATGTACGAGGGCGATCGCTCGCGTAAGTCGACGCTCGTCGACTACGGCTTCCGCCTGCCCAGCGCGCTCGACAACCGCCCCCAGACCTTCGACGAGTTCCTGGCGATCACCAAGCAGCTGGTCTTCGTGTCGGCCACCCCCGGCGGCTTCGAGCGCACTCGGGCCGAGCGCATCGTCGAGCAGATCGTGCGCCCCACCGGGATCGTCGACCCCCAGGTGCAGGTGCGCGAGACCCGCAACCAGATCGACGACCTCATGAACGAGGTGCGCACGCGCGTCGACCGCGACGAGCGGGTGCTCGTGACCACGCTGACCAAGAAGATGTCCGAGGACCTCACCGACTACCTGCTGGAGATGGGATTCCGCGTGCGCTACCTGCACTCCGAGGTGGACACGCTCGAGCGCATCCAGATCATCCGGCAGCTGCGTCTGGGCGAGTACGACGTCCTCGTGGGAGTGAACCTGCTGCGCGAGGGCCTGGACCTGCCAGAGGTCTCGCTCGTGGCCATCCTCGACGCCGACAAGGAGGGCTTCCTGCGCGGGGAGACCTCGCTGATCCAGACGATCGGCCGCGCGGCACGCAACGTGGACGGAACGGTGCTCATGTACGCCGACAGGGAGACCGCGGCCATGCGGACGGCGATCGGCGAGACCGACCGGCGCCGTGTCATCCAGGAGGCCTACAACCGCGAGCACGGCATCTCGCCCGAGACCATCGTCAAGGGCATCTCCGACATCGCTGAGTTCCTCCAGCTCGAGGCCAAGGTGCCCAAGGGCCGCCGGCGCGCGCGGGCGCGCCAGACCGAGATGTCCGCCGAGGAGCTCGAGCGCATGATCGTCGACCTCGAGGAGGAGATGCTTGCCGCGGCGGAGGACCTGCGCTTCGAGTACGCGGCCAAGCTGCGCGACGAGCTGCGCGACTTGCGCAACGACCTCGAGCAGGCCCGGGCCGACGCCGGCGCTCCCGCCGGCGGGTGACCGCGCGCCGCGAACCGCCGACGCGCCGCCGGCCGAGGTGCTCGCCGCCTGGAGCGGACTCGGCTACAACCGTCGCGCGCTGGCCCTTCAGTGTGCCGCCGGGATGGTCACGCGCAACGGATGGCCGCGGAACTCGGACGATCTGCGCCGGCTGCCGGGGGTTGGCCCCTACACGGCGGCCGCGGTGGCCAGCTTCGCCTGGGGAGAGCCCGTGGTGGCCGTCGATACCAACGTCCGGCGCGTGATCGAGCGCGTGGGGCGGCGCCGCCAGACGCCTGCAGCCCTGGCCCGCCGGGCGGCGCAACTCCTGCCGTGGGAGCGCCCAGCGGCCTTCAACCAGGCCACGATGGAGCTCGGGGCCACCGTGTGCACGGCGCGGGCCCCCGCCTGCCCACGCTGTCCCGTGGCCTCGACATGTCGCTCACGCGGGCTCGCCGACCCCCCGCAGTGGCGGCGCCGGTCAGCGAAGCAGCGCTTCGAGGAGACCGATCGCTACCTGCGCGGTCGGGTGGTGGCAGGCCTGGTCTCCGGATCGTCGCGCGGGGTGGAGGGTGTGGACGCCGAGCGGCTGGAACGCGTGCTCGCGGGGCTGGAGCGCGATGGTTTGATCGTCCGCTGGCGCGGTGGAGTCTAGCTCCCCGGAGCGGCGAGCTTCCGCTAGGCTGACCGCGGCCCACTCACCACGGGAGGATCTGGCCGTGCCGCTCGACCGTCAGGACGTTGAGAAGAAGGACTTTCCGATCGGTCGGCGCGGGTATGAGCCCGACGCCGTCGATGCCCACCTGCGCAAGGTGGCCAGCGAGATGCAGGAGCTGCGCGAGCGTCCGCGGCAGCAGCCGGCGCAGGCGCCGCGCGGCCCCGAGACCCTCGCCGTGGCCGCCAGCGAGCAGGTCCGGATCATCGTCGAGGCGGCGGAAACGACCGCGGGCGCGATCCAGCGCGATGCCGAGGACCAAGCGCGGACGATCATGCAGGAGGCCAACGACGAGGCCGACCGGGCCCGCGTCGAGGCCGCCGGCCAGGCGCGCGACCACGTCGCCCGCGTCTCCGAGGCCACTGCGGTGATGCTCCAGCGCGTCGATGCCATGGAGAGCGAGCTCGGCGCGCTGGTCGAGAGCCTGCGCACGGGCGCCAACCGCCTCACCGCCGACCTGGCGCTGCTCCAGGGGAACATGGGCGAGCTGCGGGCATCGAGTACGGGTGCCGCCCCGCCCGTGGATGTGGTGCCCGAGCCCGTCGTCCCGGTCGAGCCGGAGCCGGAGCCCGAGGCGGTCCTGGCCGAGGTGCCGGAGCTTGCGCCCGACGTGGCGCCGACGCAGGAGATCGCGGCCGTCGACGAAGCGCCGATGGAGCTCGAGATCGTCGAGCCCGAGCCCGTGCCAGAGACCAGCGCGCCGGTGGCCGAGGAGCTTCCCACCCCCACGGTGGACGACAGCGAGGGCGCTCGTCTCATCGCGCTCAACATGGCGCTCAACGGAACTCCCCGCGACGAGACCGACCGCTACCTGGCCGAGAACTTCGTGCTCAGCGACCGCGCCGGACTGCTCGACGAGGTCTACGACCGGATCAGCTGAGCTCGCGCCGACGGCCAACGGTTGCTGGACCCCGTAGTTGGGCTTCGCGGAGACCGGCAACGACGGCGATCAGCCTATCGGTCAGCGTAGGCTGCGGATGTCGCAAGAGCCCCTCCCTGTTGAAGAGCTGCTCGGCGCCCTTGAGCGCACCGTCCGCGGGGTCGTGGACGCCCGAGAGCAAGGGGCAGAACGCCTCGACGGCCACACGGCTCGGCGCTTCTTGGCTCACGCAGACCTCAATCGCGCAGCCGAGGCGATTTCCTAGAATCCCCACTCCTCCGACGAGTCAGGCTGGCGAGTAACAGGTCCGCCGCCCGCCAGGGCCGGCATGTACCGGGGCTGCGGGTCCTTGCGCCCGCGTGACCTTTCTCCGCTGAGAGCGCCAGGTCCCGGTTTGAACGCCCGTCGGCCGACGTACAATCGAGCGGACTTATGTCCCCACACGACGAGATCGTTGTCTCCGGCGCCCGTGAGCACAATCTGCGCGACGTCACCGTCTCCCTGCCGCGCGACGCCCTCGTCGTGATCACGGGCCTGTCGGGCTCGGGCAAGTCCTCGCTCGCGTTCGACACCATCTACGCGGAGGGCCAGCGTCGCTACGTGGAGTCGCTCTCGGCCTACGCCCGCCAGTTCCTGGGCCAGATGGACAAGCCCGATGTGGACTCGATCGAGGGGCTCTCGCCGGCGATCTCGATCGACCAGAAGACGACGTCGCGCAATCCCCGCTCGACCGTTGGGACGGTGACCGAGGTCTATGACTACCTGCGGCTGCTGTGGGCGCGCGTCGGCAAGCCGCATTGCCACGTCTGCGGCCGCGTGATCGAGGGCCAGTCGGCCGAGCAGATCATCGACCACGTCATGACCCTGGAGGAGGGGACCCGGTTCATGGTCCTCGCGCCCGTGGTACGCGGCCGCAAGGGTGAGTACGGCAAGCTGCTCGAGGAGCTGCGAGCCGAGGGCTTCACGCGCGTGAAGGTCGACGGCGAGGTGCGCACGCTCGACGACCCCATCGACCTCGACAAGAAGTTCAAGCACGACATCGCGGTGGTCATCGACCGCCTCGTGATGAAGCCCGACCTGCGCAAGCGCCTGGCCGACTCCATCGAGACCGCGGTGGCGCTGGCCGACGGACTGGTCGAGATCGAGCTGGTCGACAGCGGCCCGCCCGTCGAGACGCTGACCTTCTCGGAGAAGTTCGCCTGCCCGGTGCACGGGCCGGGGATCGCCGAGCTCGAGCCGCGGATCTTCTCCTTCAACTCGCCCCACGGCGCCTGCCCGCGCTGCACGGGGCTGGGCTCGCAGATGGAGATCGATCCCGACCTGATCGTGCCCGACCCTTCCCTGTCGGTGGGTGAGGGCGCCATCCTGCCGTGGTCGACCTCCTCGTCGCAGTACTACGACGAGATCACCACGGCGATCGCCGAGAAGTACGAGGTGGATCTGTCAAAGCCCTGG
Source organism: Solirubrobacterales bacterium (assembly GCA_038231895.1). Classification (GTDB taxonomy): domain Bacteria; phylum Actinomycetota; class Thermoleophilia; order Solirubrobacterales; family Solirubrobacteraceae; genus JALYZC01. The sequence continues at coordinate 13,652 of JBBSIW010000018.1, forward strand.
GAGAGGCTGCCCGTCGACCAGCGCGACCTCTTCCTCCACGGCACCAACGGCGATCGCGTCTACATCTCCTACCGCAACCGCTTCGGGCGCAAGCGCTCCTACATGACGCGCTTCGAGGGGATCGTGCCGAGCCTCGAGCGCCGCTACCGGGAGACCGACTCGGAGTACTCACGGGAGAAGATCGAGGAGTACATGTCGGTGCGGCCGTGCCCGGAGTGCGATGGGGCGCGCCTGCGACCGGAGTCACGCGCGGTCACGGTGGCCGGCATGGCCCTCCACGAGTTCACGAGCCTCTCGGCGCGCGCGGCGCTGGAGTGGGTCCAGGAGCTCGCGCTGGACGACGTGGACCGGCAGATCGCCCGCCTGATCCTCCGTGAGATCACCGAGCGCTTGGCGTTCCTGGACAACGTGGGAGTTGGCTACCTCTCACTGGAGCGTGCTTCGGCGACGCTGTCGGGCGGCGAGGCGCAGCGCATCCGGCTCGCTACCCAGATCGGGTCGTCGCTCGTGGGTGTGCTCTACATCCTCGACGAGCCCTCGATCGGCCTGCACCAGCGCGACAACGCCCGGCTGATCGACACGCTCAAGCGCCTGCGCGACCTGGGCAACACGGTGATCGTGGTCGAGCACGACGAGGGCACGATGCGGGCAGCCGACCGCCTGATCGACATGGGTCCCGGAGCCGGCGAGCACGGCGGGCACGTGGTGGCCGCCGGCACCGCCGCCGAGGTGGAGCGCGTGCCCGGGTCGCTCACCGGCCAGTTCCTCGCCGGCACCCGCACGATCCAGGCGCCGCGCCGGCGTCGGCGCCCACGCGGCTACGTGGAGATCGAGGGCGCCTCCCAGCACAACCTCAAGGACATCGACGTCAAGGTGCCGTTGGGCGTGTTCTGCTGCGTCACCGGCGTGTCGGGCTCGGGCAAGTCGACGCTGGTCAACGACGTGCTGCACAAG
>JBBSIW010000019.1:0-13941 GCA_038231895.1 Solirubrobacterales bacterium
CTGGCGTGATCACTACCGACCCGGCTTTGAGATCCGGCAACTACACCGTGCTGGAGGATCCCAGACACGTGTTCGGCTTCGGGCATGTGGTGCCGATCGTCAACCGGAAGGTGATCAGCGCCGAGGGGCCCGGCTTCGCACGGACCATCAATGCCGTGAGCACCAAGTTGACGACCCGGTCCATGCGCAAGCTCAACGCCGCCGTCGACATCGACAAGGAATCGCCCGCCGACGCCGCGGACGCGTTCCTCAAAGCCAACGGACTGCGCTAGTAGCCGCTCCCGCCGCCCACGCCGGAGGACCGGTCGGTTTTCGGCGCGGCGGCTTTCCCGTTCGACTGATGCGCCGGCGCCTTCCCCGCCGCCTGGCTTGCCTTGGGAGCCTGCGCTGCGCCAGCTGTCTGTCGCGCCGCCGGCTTGACCACCACGGTGCCGTGCATGAACGGGTGAAAGTCGCAGTGGTAGGAGAACGTGCCCGCCTTCTTGAAGGTAACCGTCTTGGATTGGCCCTTGTTGATCGTCCCGCTGTCAAACGCGGACTTCATGTCCGCCGTCGCCGTGTGCTCGGCGCTGTCCACGTTCTTGAATGTCAACGTGGCACCCACCTTCGTGGCGATCGACGGCGGGGCGTACTTGAAGCCCTGGATCGTCACGCTGGTGCCTTCGGGCGCCGCTGTCGCAGGCGTCGCGGAGGGGGCGGCCGTGCTCTTGGTCGCGGTGCCCTTCTTCTCGCTCCCCCCGCAGCCGACGAGCAGTACGGTAGCCGCCAGCATGGCGATGGATGGCAGTCGGACGCGATGCATGAGGGTGTGTGCGTAGCCGCGGGCGGTCGGGATCATGCCTGCAGCATGACGACGGTACTGCCTACGTGGTCGCGCGAGGGAGAAATGTGGCGTCTGGGCAGCGGCGTGAACCCGGTGGACAGCGCCTCGCGCTCGAGCTCTGCAGCGGAGAGGTCGTCGAGGCAGACCACGTTGCGGGCGGTTTCGCGCGTCCCGTCGGGGGCGAGGATCTCGCGGCCACGATGAATCTCGGTCCGGCCCGAGCGTCGGCGGATCGCCACGGGCCGGCTGGCGTAGATCCAACCTTCGTGCTCGGCGACGTCTGGCAGCGGCAGCGTGGCGGTGTGGGCGTCGAAGTCCTCGAGCGGGCCGGCGAGCGCCGCGGCGAGCGTCACCCCGCGGCGCAGGTGCCGATGGGCACAGCGCAGGAACCGCGCCCGCCCGCCACGACCCCCGAGGAGCTGCACCGTCTGCATGGGCGCCAGGCACAAGGCGAACCGCTCGTCGAGCTCGAAGTCGCGGGCATCGGCGAGCGCCGTGGCCACCGAAAGCTCACCCGCCCGCAGGCGCAGCGCGGACAGGAGGCCCGCATGGCTGTCGAGCGCGGTGACGGGATGCCCGGCTCGCGCCAGCTCCAGCGCGACCCGTCCGCTGCCGGCGCCGACGTCGAGCACCGCTCCCGCGGCGGCTTCGGCCAGCTCGCGCCACAGCGGCAGATCGGCACCGTAGGCCCCGCACTCGATGTCGTGCCAGCGCACGTCATGGAGCTGACCGCTGCCCGGCGTCACTGCGGCGTGCAGACGCGCAGCACCCGCCGGCGTGCCCTCACGACGAGCGGAAGCGCTCCGATCGGATCCCCGTCGGCGTACATCGCGAACTCGCGATCGGCGCTGACGCGGACCTCGCGGGCGCGCTCGACGTGCACGCCGGGCGACTGGACATGGCGACCGCTGAACACCTTGGGCAGGTTGAGCAAAAACCTTCGCTTGGGGACAGCACCGATCAGGACGACGTCGAGCAGTCCGTCGTCGAGCTCGGCGTCGGGTGCGATGTGCATCCCGCCCCCGTATGCGCGTGAGTTGGCGAGGATCACGCTGTAGCCGGTGAACGCGAGTCTGCGTCCGTCGAGCTCGAGCTCGAAGCGTGCGGGCTTCCAGGCGGCGAGCGCTCGCAGCGCTCCGTAGGCATAGACGAGGTGTCCGCTCACCAGCGTCGTCTCGTTGGCGATGCGATTGGCCTCGGAGTCAAAGCCGCAGCTGGCGACGCCGACGAAGGAGCGCCCGCCCGCGTCGCCGACGTCGAGCTCGCGGACGTGACCGCCGGCGATGACCTCGCACGCGCCGGCGGGATCAGCGGGGATGCTCAGCACCCGCGCGAGATCATTTCCGCGCCCGCCGGGCAGCACGCCGAGGCTGCTGTCGGTGTCGGCCAGGATGCCGGCGACCCGGCCGATCAGTCCGTCGCCACCAAGCGCGGCCGCCCACTCTCGGGCAGCTACTGCGGCGCGGGCGAGCTCCTCCGCATGGTCGAGGCTCTTGGTGTACTCGGTGTGGAACTCGAGACCGAGCCGCCCGAGAGCGGTTTCGATCTCGGGGAGGATCGCGGCGGCCCTACCGCCGCCCGCCATAGGGTTGACGATCAGGGCGAGGGGGGGGCTCATGTGCCAAGCACGAGCTCGGCCAGCGTGTCGGCGATCGCCACCGGGCGGGGCTCCTTCGCCGCCTCGGCCTCCTCCCGTGAGGCCGCGCCGGTGAGCACGATGGCGCCATCCAGGCCTGCGGCGTGGGCGCCCGCGAGATCCGCGTCGAGGCGGTCGCCCACCACGAGGGCCCGACCTTGCCCCAAGCGGTCGAGCGCCGTGTGGAACAGCTGTGAGTCGGGCTTTCCCACCGTCACCGCGCGCTGCGCCGTCGCATATTCGACTGCGGCCAAGATGGCGCCCGACGCGGGCCAGGGTCCGTCGGGCATCGGGAACGTTCGGTCGCGTCCTGCGCCAACCAGCTCGGCGCCCCGCAGCACCGCCTGCGTCGCGGTCCGAAGCTCTCCGTAGGCGAAGGCATCATGCCCGGCGATCACCACGACATCGGCGCGCGAGGCGAACTCGGTCCCGTTGGCGACGTGCAGCCCGGCATCGCTCACATGGCGCACGATCGCGGGAGAACCCACCACGTAGGCGCTGTGGAGCACGTTCGCTCGCTCGGCCAGCATGTGCTGGAGGGCACCGCCGACAGTCACGACCTCCTCGAGCGAGGCCTGAAAGCCCAGCGACCACAGCTTGCGCACGAAGTCCTCACCGCCTTGACGGGCGTCGTTGGTCACGAACGCGATGCCCTTGCCCGCTCTCCGAAGGGTGGCCACGGCCTCGACGGCGCGCGCAGTGGGCTCCTCGCCAACCCAGACGCAGCCGTCGAGGTCGAGCAGCGCGTGGTCATAATTCCGAAGTAGGGGGGAGAGGGCCACAACTGGATTATCCTTTCCCGCGTGCCTCGTCTGCTCGCCCTCCTGGTCGCCTCGATTCTCGCCGGTGGCGGACTGGTCGCCTGCGGAGGCAGCGACAAGCCGAAGGCCGGGGCCACGAAACCGGCCGCGACGCCGGCCGTTGCCCCGACCCCGAGCACCGCCGCATGCCAGAAGGTCCCGGCGCCGGCGCCACGTGCACCGCGCAAGCTGCGCAAGCCGACCCTCGAGCTGAGCTCGAGCACCGCCTACGGCGCCGTCATCGACACCAACTGCGGGCTCTTCTCGATCGCGTTGGACGTCAAGCGAGCGCCCAAGACCACCGCGTCGTTCGTGTCCCTCGCCCGCCAGCGATTCTTTGACGGGCTCACCTTCCACCGGGTCGTCAGCGGGTTCGTCATCCAGGGAGGCGATCCCAAGGGCGATGGATCCGGTGGACCGGGCTACAAGACCGTCGAGCGTCCGCCCGGCGATCTCCGCTACACCCGGGGCATCGTGGCCATGGCCAAGGGCGAGATCGAGGATCCCGGAACCGCGGGCAGCCAGTTCTTCGTCGTCACCGGCGAGACCGCCGCCGCCCAACTGCAACCGGATTACGCGCTGCTCGGCTCCGTCAGCAAGGGGCTGGACGTCGTGGACCGAATTGGGGCTGTCGCGGTAACGCCCACCGCCGACCAGCCGATCGACCCGGTCGTGATCCGGAGCGTCCGGATCGTCGAGACGAAGCAGAAGTAGCTCAGAACAATCGCGGCGGGGGCGCCGCGATCGCGGCTGGGCGCGGCGGCTCCAGGCATCCGGGGCCGTCGTAGCGCGCGTCGTTGACGGTGCTCCCGACGGCCCGCAAGGCAATCGCGTCATCGGGCAGGGCTCGCAGGAGCGCGCGTAACTCGTCGGTCCCGGAGGCGGCGTCCAGCCAAGCGCCCTCGGCCTCGGCGTCGAGGATGACCGGCATCCGATCGTGGATGGCCTCCAGCTTCGGGTTGGCCGCGGTCGTGACGATGGCGCAGGTTCGCAGCGCCTCGCCCTGGGGCGTGCGTGCGGTTGCCCATAGGCCCGCAAAGGCGAAGGGTGCGTGATCTGCGCGCGTGATCCAGTAGGCCTGCTTGGGAGCACGCGCCCCGTGTTCCTCCAGCCGGCGCCATTCGTAGAAGCCGTCGGCGATGATCAGGCAGCGCCGCCGCTCAAAGGCCGATCTGAAAACCGCCTTGTTGCACACGGTCTCGGCGCGGGCGTTGATCATGCTCGGGCCGACGCTCGGCCGATCAGCGGCCCAATGTGGAACCAGCCCCCAGCGCAAGCGCGTCGCGGCGGCCCCGTGGTCGCCTGCCACGACGGAGAGGACCTCATCCCCTGCGGCGATGTTGTAGCGGCGCTCGACCGCCACCGTCTCTCCGAGGCCGAAGCGGCTGCGAAGCGTGCCGGGATCCGGCGCAGACAGCGTGTAGCGCCCGCACACGGCGAGCCCGTCCTAGCGTCCGCCTGATTGGCCGCGCGCCTCCCGGGCGGTGCGCTGCCGGCGGCGCCCCACGAGCGCGAGGACACCGAGGACGGCGACGACCACGAGCAGGCCCAGGAGCAGGCCTCCGCCGAGCCCGACGCCGCCGAAGGGCAGCGAGACGAGCTCGACGATCCCGAGGCCGAGGGCCAGGAGCAGGATCACCACGCCGAAGAGCAGCAGGAATCCGCGCATCCGGACCAATGCGCTCACTCCGGCGGGCGGCGCGATGAGGCCCATGAACTGAAGGGCGAGCAGCTGTCGGCGCCCGGGGGCCTCGTGCCCGAGCTTCTCCACCGCGGTCTTGAGATCCCCGGCGCGGCGATCGGCGAGGGCGAGCGACGCGTCGGCCATCCGTCGCAGCTGCATCCGCTCCTGCGGGCGGGCGGCGGCGATCGCCTCTTTGAAGAAGCCGCGCGCGGCGGCCGAGTCGTATCGATCTGCCGCGCGCGCGCCGAGGATCGCCCGCGCCGCCGCCCGATGGCGAGTTTCGCGCTCGAGCTCGTCGTCGGAGCGCGACTCGAGCTCCTGCATGGCGGCGAGGCCGCCGCGCTGCTCCATGCGAATCTGGCGCTGCTTGGGGGGCATGGCAGGAAGTCTACGGCGGTCGCCCTCGACTAGCCTGCAACCGATGACGCCTATTCCCCTGGATGCCGCCATCGAGCAGTACATCGAGGCGCACACCACGCAGGCCGAGCGACATCTCGATGCGCTGGCGCAGGCGACGCAGGCTTCGCTCGAGGCTCCGCAGATGCTCACGGGGACGGTTGAGGGCCGGTTCCTCGAGATACTCGTGTGGGCGGCGGCGCCGCAGCTCGTGCTCGAACTGGGTACCTACAGCGGGTACTCGGCGCTGTCGATGGCTCCGGCCCTCCCCGAAGGGGGGCGGATCGTCACCTGCGAGGTCGACGAGGACCGAGCGGCCTTTGCGCAGCGCCACATCGACGCCACGCCCTATGCCGAACGGATCGAGATTCGGCGCGGGCCAGCACTGGCAACGATTGAGGACCTCGACGGCCCATTCGACCTGGTCTTCATCGACGCCGACAAGGCCAACTACGTCAACTACTACGAAGCGGTCGTGCCCAAGCTCGCCGAACGCGGGCTGATCGTGGCCGACAACACGCTGTGGAGCGGGGCCGTCGCGGATCCGTCGAGCGACGGCGAGGCGGTCGGCTCGATCCGAGCCTTCAACGACCACGTGTGGGCCGACGAGCGGGTGCGCTGCGTGATGCTCAGCGTGCGCGACGGCGTCACGCTCATCCGTCGGCGTTAGGTCGCCGCGCTTCGCATGGCGGCCGCTTGGGCGCTTGATGCGTCCGCTACCTTGACCTCCATGGGCATTGACAGAAGAGCGTTTTCGCCCTTTCGCGGCTGGACTCTCTCCTTGCTGGCCGAGAGTGCTGTCTCCGCCGGAGCCCTGGTCCAAGCAGGATGTGGTGCATCAGCGGGCGGCGTCGACGGCCGTGGCGCAGGCCGCCAATGCGACATCCAAGCAGGACACCGTCCGACTGCACGAGACCACGAGCATCTCCGTCGCGGGACGCTCCTTCAAACTGGCAAGCGCCGGGGAGGCGGACGCGCGGCGGCGGCTTGCCCACGTGACGCTGGACCTCTCCTCGCTGCGCGCGCTTGCGCCGCAGCAACTGGACGCGTTCGGCGGAGCTGCCGCCCTCAAAGGGGGAACTGGTCCGCGACCACGGCAGACTCGACGTCCGGCTGGGCGTGATACGCAATGGCCTGAGCCGATTGCTGCACCGCGACCCAGGCGAATGGGCGCGGGTCGACGTGGTCGCACTTGGAACACCCGCAAGCTCTTCGCGCGGATCGCCCAGCTGCTCAAGCGTGCCGGCGCGTTGACAAAAGGTGCCGCTGGATGTGTGGATCGACCATGACCATCTCGTTCGCCGCGAGGCCTTCACGCAGTCGATCAACGGAACGCAGACCACCACCACGATTGCCTTTGCGGACTACGGAAAGCCGGTCGACGTCAAGGTTCCAGCGAAGACCTATGACCTCGTCAAGGCCGTCGACCAGGTGACGCCGGGCGCGCTGAGCAAATCGGGCCTGCTGAGCGGCGCCCCGAAGTAGGACGCTTTTGTCAATGCAACGCTTGCGAATCATGTGCTGGTGTCGGAGTTGTGTGAGCGGCGTGCATCTGCCCGCCTTTGCCGCCGCGGATGGCGATCCGTTTGCAGACCAGGACCTCGACCGTCGAGTTCGTGAGCCGCTCGAGCCGCACGACAAAGACCATCCAAATTGTGCTACGATGTAGCAGTCATGCGCTTGGTGTCGATTCGCGAGCTCCGCAACCACACGACAGACGTCGTCGCGGCTGTTGAGGCAGGCGAGCGGATCGTCCTGACCACCAACGGACGCCCGGTCGCCGATGTCGTCCCGCACGTCGAGCGCTCGAGGTGGGTACCCGGCGACCTCGTGCTGCGGGCACTGGCTGATGGTGCCGCCGCGGACCGAGGGCTGCGAGGTGACCTCGAAGCCGTCTTCGGCGGAACGACTGACGACATGGCCTGAGGGTGCACTCCCGGGGCCTGCTGGACACGTCGTTCTTTGTGGCCTTCGAACGGCCCAGGCCGCCTCGCGACGCGCCGAGGCTCGGCGCCATCTCCGCCGTCACGATCGCCGAACTGACCGCCGGAATCCAACTCGCGAGCAGCCCCGCTACACGTCACCAACGCCAGTCAACGCTCGCACTGGCGCGTCGATTCGATCCAATGCCGTTCGACGATCGCTGCGGGGAAGCCTACGGCGCCATCGCATCGGCCGTGCGAGCGGCCGGCGGGCGTGTGCGTCAGTTCGACGCAGCGATTGCGGCAACCGCCGTGGCGCACGGGCTACCCGTGTTCACCCAGGATGTCGATGACTTCGGGCTCATGGAGCGTGTAGTCAGTCTTCTCACAGTTGTGCTGGTCTGATCGAACAATCTCATCAGGTAGACATAACGTCGATTATCGAGCGTTGGGCGACCGTGGTTCTACGCTTTCCGGCCGGTGAGCGGGTCGGTCCAGCGGAGCCCTACGAAGCGCGCGAAGTCCCGGTCGGTGCTGCAGAGCACCAGTCCGTGCTCGATCGCGATGGCGGCCAGGTGCGCGTCGGGGACGAGGTCAGCCTTCGACTCCCTGGCAAGGAGTTCCGCAAGTATCTGCGCGTGCTGACCACTTGGCTCGGGTGACCATGTCACCGGAAGCGCGAGCCACGCGCCGACGACCGCAGCAGCGTCGCGCAGCGGGACCGGCCGGCTCAGCACTCGCGGGCTGGCCGACAGGCGCAAGAACGCGAGCAGCGCTCCCCACGGCAGCCCAACCCCGTCAGTCCCATTGAGCCGCTCGTCGAGCCAGGTCTTGGCGGCGCTGTGGGCTCCGAACTGCTCGTGGACCGAATACATGAGCAGGTTGGCGTCTACGAGGATCAGCGGTGGTCCTCGCCCTCGGCAAGCTCGATCGCCGCCTCGACGTCGTCCACCGAGATGAGTGGGCGGCCACTGTCGAAGGTAGGCGTGATGAAACGCCGCGGTGAGGCGACCGCGCGATCGCGCTCATGCGCGAGGCCAAGGCGAAGAAGGTGGTTGACCTCGTCGCGCAGCGTCCCGCTCCCTTCCGCGCGCCGACGCACCAACTCAGCTGCGACGTCCGGGTCAAAGACGATGGTGGTACGCATGCATCGAAGCATACTAGGGCGTATGCCGATGTGCGCAAGCTCCACCGTGATTCGACCGGGGTTCTACACGAAGCGGAGCTACGGATCGCGCACGAGGAGTCGTACGCGTCGGGCGATCTCGACCAGCGTTACGTCGTCGAGCATTCCCCACCGCTCGATGAACCGGTCACGCGAAACCGACCGCACCATCTCGGGCATGGCATAGGAACGCTGGCGGACCCCGCCGTTGGGCGGATCGATTGGGACATGCATGCGTTGCCCGTGATCGGTCCGCGTCAGCGGTACCATGATTGCGAGTCCACTTGGACCATCGCTCAGCTGGTCGACTGACACGGCCACGGCTGGCCGGCGTCCCGCTTGCTCACGTCCCCGCGTGGGCTCGAGATCCACGAACCAGATCTCCCCTTGACGCGCCGAGTTCACGCTCCGACGAGCCCGTCGAGGAGCGTCTGCTCCCACGCCGATCGTTCCGTTTCGAGTTGGCTCCAGGCCGAGGGGTCGGCTTGCAGATGACGAAAGTCGTCGTTCATTGCGGCTAGAAGCTCATCCTCCTCGGCGTGAGCTACAAGCTCGCCAAGGAGGTCGGCGGTGGCGAGACCCCGTCGCTCACTCAGTCGAGCGATTGCCTCGCGAGTGTCGGGACGGACCCGGACGGTGGTCGTAGCCGCCATAGCATCTACGGTACCGCATACAGTTGCGTATGCGCAAGGCTGCCATGTGAAGTCACTGCCCACGCTTGAGCACGGGCACCGCCCTGCGCGCTACGCCGATCTCGCCGCCCGCGACTGGGTTCCGTCAGACGAGGAGATCTGAGGATCCGTCCGCTCGGGGCTTGACTCTGCCGTGGCCCGAGCTTCACCGCGGACTGGGCGACATGTACGTGGCTGACCGACATGTACGTGGCTGACGCGCGCTTTGCGCGCAACTGGAATGAGCGCAGCGACGGCCTCGCCCACTACGTGCGTGCGGCGATTCACGCGAACTGCGCGGGGCTGCTCGCGCGGGGGAGCGCATGTGGGCCGCGCCCGGCTCCCGTGTCGAACCGACCGAGATCGCATGCTTCATTCGACCGGGCGCGCGTACTCGACTGTCTCGAGCCCCAGGACGCGACCGTCGCTCTCGCGGCCGGTGGGGCGCCAGGCTTCGCGCTCGTGAAGGCGCGGGCCCGGCCGTGGTCGCGGGGGGTCCAGAGGCTGAGGCGGCTGAATCCACGCAAACGGGCTTCGGTGACCGCCCCGCAGAGCAGCATGACTGCGACGCCACGTCCTTGCCAATCGCTCGCAGCCGAGCTGCTCAAGCGCCCGGCCGAAGAGGAGGAGCTTCGTCGGCCGCCGCGTTGAGTTACCTCCGCCGGGATCATCGCCGGACGACGGTGATCGCGCACGCCGGTCCGGGCGCTTGGGCCAGTCGGGCATCTGCTGTGACCAGGTCGCATCCGAGCGCCTCGGCCAACGCCACGTAGGTGGCGTCGTAGGCGGTCAGGTTGTCGCGAAGCTCCCAGATCCTGGCCAACAGACCGACCACGGCCAGCCGGCGCAACCCGAGTCGCGCCCATCGATCGAGTGCCCGCCCAGCGTCGTCGGCGCCGACGCGCCCGCGAAGCACCTGTGCGCGAAGGGACTGCGTTACCTCCGAGTCGGCCAGATGAGGGACGACGAGGGTCTCGGTTGCGACCACTCGTCGCGCGTGGCCGTCGTTGAGCAAGGCCAGGATCGCCGCGGAGGCGTCGATGACGATCATCGAGCCGAGCGTCCGGTCTCGAGATCGGTGACGACATCCGTCGCCGACACGTGGAGGTCTGGAAGCTCCGCGAGCAGCCCCGGGGTATCGGCACGCCGCGCGGCCTCGGTCAGCTCCCTGACCGCGAACGAGGACACCGACAGCCCCTCGCGGCTCGCAAGCCATGCCAGACGCTCGCCCACCGCGTCCGGCACGTTGCGCAAGTAGAGAGTCTTCATGTTGCAGAATGCTAGCAACATGAGGCTGCTCCGCCACCGAATGCACACCGAACGGAGCTTCGGGTTTGAGCAGGATCACCTGCGGCATCATCTCCCGTATCGAAGGCTCGGCCCGCACTACGGACGCCGACGTGAGCTCACCGGAGTCCCAACCGGCCGTGACCATTGAGGCGCTGACGAAGCGCTATGGCTCGACGCTCGCTGTCGACGACCTGTCCTTCGAGGTTCACCCCGGCCAGGTGACCGGCTTCCAGGGGCCCAACGGCGCGGGCAAGTCCACCACGCTACGGGCGGTTCTCGGGCTCGTCCGCCCGACCGGCGGTCGGGCGCTCGTCGAGGGTGTGCCCTTCGACCGTCTGGGCGATCCTGTCCACGCGGTCGGCGCGGCGCTTGAGACCGGGGCTTTTCATCCTGGGCGCTCCGGCGGAGCGCATCTGCGGGGCGCTGCGGCGGCCGGTGGGCTGCCGGTGAGCCGCGTGGAGGAGGTGCTCGACCTCGTCGAGCTCACAGACGTCGCTCGGCGCCGCGTCGGGGGCTAGTCGCTGGGGATGCGTCAGCGGCTGGCACTCGCGACGGCGCTGCTGGGCGACCCTCGCGTGCTCGTTCTCGATGAGCCGGCCAACGGCCTGGATCCCCAAGGCGTGCGCTGGCTGCGTGACGTCCTGCGCAGCCAGGCCGCCCGGGGGCGAGCGGTGCTCGTCTCAAGCCACCTTCTCGCCGAGGTCGCGCAGACCGTCGACCACCTCGTCGTCATCGACCGTGGGCGGCTCATCACCCAGGCGCCGCTGGCCGAGATCATGGGCGCCCACGAGGGCGCGATGCGGGTGCGCTCGCCGCGCGCGGCGGAGCTGGCAAGCCTGATGAGCGATCGCGAAGGAGCGACGGTCGAGGCCACCGGCGAGGACACGCTGTAGGTGCGGGGCACCGGCGCCGAGCGGATCGGGCTGCTGGCCGCCGAGCAGGGCATCCCGTTGTTCGAGATGGCGCGGGAGCAGACCACGGGAGCCCGGCGAGCAGCGCCTCGGCCAGCAACGAGTACCGCCACCGCCCAAGCCGCCCAGGCCCTCCAGCAGACTGGCGGGGACGACTTGCTCGAACAGGTGCCCGGCGGGCTCGTGCTCGCTGCCTACGTGGCCGCGTTGGCGCTTGCCGGCGCGCTGCTGCTCGGCCGGCGCGATGTGACCGAGTGACAAGCCGCGCCGATATCAGCGGTCTCCCCGCTCGACGTGACCGGGAAGTACCTAGGCGCGCAAAGCTCGGGCTACGTCCGAGCCCGGGTCGTGCTAGTGACGGCACGGTTCGCGTCCATGACAGTTATTAGTCGCCGCGTCCCTCCGGATCGCCCTCCGCTTCGTGCTCGTCCCCTCTCTGCCAATGTCTCGTGAGACGCTTATGACCGCAGAATTACTGAGTCTTGAGGGCGAGAATGGAGCACGTGATGTTGGACATGGAGAACAACGGTGCCGAGGGTCGCGGAGTGCGGCGAGCCGTAGGCGAGCGGAACGCAGTGGCCGGCGGGCGCGCCGCGCCGGCGGGGGGTCCCTGACCCCGAGCTGGCCGAGCAACCGAAGCGGCGACGGTTCACGGCTGCTAGCCCCGTTTTCCGCAGTTTGTGGTCGCTACCTGTCGCTGTTCTGGCCAGGGGGGCTGGATTTCGAGTAGGTCGAGGATGTGGCGTTGGGTGGCGGTGAGTTGGTCGAGGACGATGCCGTTGGTCGTGTAGGTCAGGCCGAGGCCCTGGAAGGCGCCGAGGACGTTGCGGCCTGTGGGCTTGGCTGCTCTGTTTTCGGGCAGGAGGCCTGGCATCAGCTGTTGCTGGCCGTCGGTGGTCTGGGCGAGGCGTTTGCGTAGCTGGGTTTCGATCAGTCCGAAGACGAGCAGCGCGATGCCGATGATCGAGACGAGGGCGTGGATGCGTTCGTCTTTGTGCAGGAAGATCGGGCGCACTCGCAGCGTCTGCTTGAGGTCGCGGTGGCGGCGCTCGACGATCTGTTGGCCTTTGTAGCGTGAGAGGATCGCGTTTGCGCGCAGCCGGCGGTCTGGGAGGTTGGTGGCGAGCGTGTAGACGCCGTCGGCGAGCGCGGCGCGGGCGATCGCCTCGGGGTCTCGTTTGAAGCTGATCGTCGGGCGGCCCTTGCGGGTGGCGGTCTTGACCTCGATCAGGTCTTTGGCGGGGCCGACCAGGATCTGGGAGACGCGCCGGTCGACGTGTTTGCGGGTCTTGTAGTACCGGCCGCCGAGGCCGTTACGTACCCGCCCGAGCTTGTCCTCGGCCTTTTGCAACGCCCGCTCGCGAGCAGCTTTGACCTCGCGCTCTTGTTCGGAGGAGTGGATGTAGGCGATTCGGAAGCGCTGGGTCTCGCCGGTCTTGGGATCGACGGCATCCCAGTCTCGGATCGCGCCCCGGTAGCGGGTGCGTTTTGAGGCAGGCAGCTTGCGCTCGCGCTCGCGCTGCGAGACGTAGGCGAGCGGGCGCAGCGCTTGGGGGCCGACCTGCTGGAGGTAGCGTTCCCTCCAGCCCGTGCTCGCCTTGAGCGGGGCGATGAAGCGCAGGCCCGCACGCGCGATCTGGGCGAGCGTCCGCGGCTGGCCGACCGCCGAGTCGCAGATCAATAGCGCCGGCGCTGCCCCGTCTGTTTGGGTGAGCGCGCGCAGGCGCTCGAGCGCGCAGCCAACGAGGGTGAGCTCGGCGGCGTTGCCCGGATCGGGGCGCAGATAGAGCGAGACGCCGTCGGTCGAGCAGGCCTGTAGCGTCCGCACTTGGCGTCCCACGCCCTGGCCTTGGCCCCAGCCCTTGGCGATCAGCGACGAGCTCTCATAGGCGCCCGTCATCCGCACTGCGGTCAGGTCGACGTGCAGCCGTCCGGCGTCGATGCCAAAGCGCTCGATCGCGCGCGCGGCGAGCGCGCCGCGGACCGTCTCGGCGTGGGGGGCATAGAGCTCGAGCCCTCGCCCGAGCCGGTCGTCGTCGAGCAGCGCCGCCGGGGTCCCGAACAGCTCTTGGATCGCGGCGCCCGATGCCCACCCCGAGATGTCATAGAGCGGCGAGGGCGAGCACAGGCGGTTGGCGACGAGCGCTACCACCAGCTCGCCGACCGACAGCTCGGAGCGCGGCGAGCGTCTCAGAGGCCGATCGACCGTCGCCGCGATCTCGAGCTCATCGGCGAGGTGGGAGACCACCAGCAGCGGCCCCACGTCGCGGCGGATGCCGGCGAGCGGCGGATCCAAGCGAGCGAACGAGCCCGCCAGCGCGTCAAGCTGCCCGGATGCCTTGAGCCTGTCCTCACGGCCAAGTTTTGCCACAACGTGCTGGCGCACTGCGCCGCTCTCGTCGCGGTAGCCCTCCACCAGCTGCAGATAGACGTACTCGCGCCCTCCGCGCGTGACCTTGGTCCTCTTGATGAACACCTTGCCACAACTCTAGAGCGCCCGCCGGACGGATACCAGTCAGTGAGTTGCCACAACACGCAGCCGTGATCGGACGGCCCAGCCCAGCGAGGAACCGCATCCTCACGCGAAATGCCGCGCGCCCCCAATGCCACTACACATCACCCGACGCGGAAAACGGGGCTAGC
>JBBSIW010000020.1:0-13687 GCA_038231895.1 Solirubrobacterales bacterium
AAAAAAAGCGGGCGAGCGCCCACTTTCGAACTGCATTCCGGCTCACGGCCGGCCCACGAAAGCTGTGCGACGAGAATAGCATCGCACGTGCCGTCACAGGCCACGCCACGGCCGTGAAAATCGTCTATGCCGCTGCCCGGGCCCGGTCGCGATACAGCCGGTAGTCGTCGCGCTCCGGACGCAGGCACGCAGCCAGGGCGAGGGGCCGACGGGCCTCGACATGGCGCCCGAGCTGCTGCAGTGACCGGCCGAGACAGAACAGCGCGTAGTCGTTCGTCGGAGCGCGCTGGACCACGGCGTCGAACTCGGCGGCGGCCTCGCGGTAGTGGGCAGCGTGGAAGTACGCCCGGCCCAGGGCCTCGCGAATGGACGTGGGCTCCGGGTCCAGATCGCGCGCGCGAGCGAGCGGAATCGTGGCCGCATGGTAGTCGCGCGCCTCCAACAGGCGCGTGCCCCGCTGGTAGAGGTCGTATACGTCGCTCATGGGTCAATTGTAGGAGGGCGATCAACGCCCTTCCCGCGTGCCGCAGTCCCTTCCCAGTACCCCGTGGCGATCCGCGGAAGACGCCTCGCCGCGGCGAGATTCCACCTCGTCGAGCACGGCCGCCGCGACCTCGGACTTGGCGGCGCGGGGCACGCGGCGCTCACCACCATCGACCGCCACGATCGTCACCTCGTTGTCGGTGGCGTCGAAGCCGATGTCGCTGCGCGCGACGTCGTTGACCACGACGAGGTCGAGGCCCTTTCGCTCCAGCTTGCCGCGTCCCGCCGCGGGCCCGCCCTCCCCGTGCACGGCGGCGAAGCCGACCAGCGTCTGGTCCGGGCGCCGGCGCCGGGCAAGTCCGGTCACGACGTCTTCGGTGCGCTCGAGGACCACGTCGAGCCTGGCCGCCCGCTCCTTGTCGAGCTTGGCCTCCATCGGCGCAGCCGGACGGTAGTCGGCCACGGCGGCGGCCATCAGGAGCACGTCGCACGCGTCAAAGGCGCGTGCGCAGGCGTCACCGAGCTCGGCCGCAGTCTCGACGTCCACGTAGCGCACGACCGGATTGCGAGCCAGTGTGACGTTGGCCGCGATGACCGTCACCTCCGCTCCGCGCCGGGCGGCTTCGTCGGCGAGGGCAAGGCCCATGCGGCCCGAGCTGCGGTTGCCGACATAGCGGACGCTGTCGATGGGCTCACGCGTTCCACCCGCGCTCACCAGCACGCGCAGCCCGTCCATCGAGCGCTGGGCCCCGGTGGGAACGACAGCCTGCAGGGCAGCCAACAGATCAGGCGGCTCGCGCAGGCGCCCCACGCCCCATTCCCCCCGTGAGCCAAGCGCGCCGACGTCGGGGTCTAAGACCGTGACCCCCCGGGAGCGCAGGGTCTCGAGGTTGGCCCGCGTCGCCGGATGCTCGTACATGGCGTCGTTCATCGCGGGCGCGACGAGGACGGGACAGGTGGCCGCCAGGGCAGCGCTGGAGACCAGGTTGTCGGCCAGCCCGTGGGCGAGCTTGGCCAGCGTGTTCGCCGAAGCCGGCGCGATGAGGTAGGCGTCGGCGTTGCGGACGAGCTCGAGATGGCTGAGCGGATCGTGGTCGGGGAGTGGCTGATCGGGGAACGTGCCCCTGGCGGGATCTCGCTCGAACTCCGAGGTCAGGACCGGCGCGCCGGTGAGCGCCGCAAACGAGGCGACCCCGACGAAGCGGGTGCTGTCGTCGGTCTGGATGACGCGAACCGCGTGGCCCGCCTTGACGGCTAGGCGTACGAGCTCGAGCGCCTTGTAGGCGGCGATCCCCCCGGTGACGCCCAGAAGCAGCCGGGCCACGGGTTCGCCTCACTTTCGCCTGGCGACCTCGGACCCTAGCGATAGTGGTACTTGATCTTGCCCGCCTCGACCTCTTCCAGCGCGATCGTGAGGTAGTTCTTGGAACGGGTCTCGACCATCGGCGGCGGGTACTCGTCAAACGTGCCCTCGCCGAGGTTGTGGTAGTAGGAGTTGATCTGGCGCGCACGCTTGGCGGAGACGATCACGCTCGCGTAGTTGGAATCGACGCGCTCAAGCAGACGGTCGATGCGGGGAGAGATCACGAACACGGCCTTTCGTCGGGAACCACCAGTCTAACGATCGCCACCAGCTCCTCCGTCGCCTCCTCCAGCCGATCGTTGACAATCACGTGCGAGAACTCCTCGCGCGCCTGTAGCTCATCGAGGGCGGTCTCGAGCCGAGCCTCGACGTCACCCGGCGCGTCGGTACCACGGCCGACCAGCCGTGCGCGCAGCGCCTCCACCGAGGGCGGCGCGATGAACACCTCGATGGCCTCGGGCATGGCGTCGCGGATCTGGCGCGCTCCCTGGACCTCGATCTCGAGCACGACCGGCACGCCGGCGTTCAGCCTTCGCTGGAGCTCGGAGCGCAGCGTCCCGTAACGATGTCCGGAGTAACGCGCGTGCTCGACGAAGTCGCCCGCTGCGATCCGTCGCTCGAACTCGTCCTCGGAGAGGAAGTGATAGTCGGCGCCTTCGCGTTCGCCCGGACGGGGCGCACGGGTCGTGGCCGACACCGAGAGCTCGAGCGTCGGCACCCGCCGCATCAGCCCGCGAATGAGTGTGCCCTTGCCGACCCCCGACGGGCCGGTGATCACGAATACGTTTCCCACCTGGGAGGGAGGGCGCGGCGCGGCGGCTCTACTCGCCCGTCAGCGGCGCAGCGACTCGACGAGCTCCCTGCGCTGACGTTCCGACAGGCCGCCGATCGTCTTGCTGGGAGAGATCCGGCACTCTTTGAGCACCTTGTTGGCCTTCACGCGCCCATACTTGGGTACCTGAAGGAGCATGTCGAACACCTTCGCCGTCAGCACGTACTCGGGCGGGTGGAGCAGCAGCTGGTGAATCGTCACCCGCATCGCCGCGAGGTCCCGCTTGAGGACGGCCCGCCGAGATCGTATTTCGTTGGCTCGCTTCAGCGCGTCGCGTCGCTGCACTAGAGACCTTTCTGGCGCGGTGGCCGCCTTCGGGGGCGTTCGCGTGGAGACCGGCGCCATGGCGGCGAGTCTTGCACCTTCCCCAGCACGCTTCAAGGCAACACGATGAATTCAGCTGCAGCTCAGGCTGAGGTCGAGCCTTTGCTTACACAGAAAACTGGTGCTTCGCAGGTTTGCAGGGGATCCGTTGCCCGCGCAACGTCTCCGATTCCGCTCAGGCGCCGGCCGCGATCCGGTCCGGCCCCACCGAGCGCAGCTGCGCAAGCTCCCGCGCCACGCGGGTCCCTGCGGCGGGGTCCCGGAAGCTCTGCGTGCCGATTCCTACCACAGAAGCGCCGGCGCGCAACAGGTCGAGCGCGTCTCGCCCGGTCTCCACGCCGCCCATGCCGACGATCGGAACGCTCACGCGGGCAGCCACCTCCGCCACTTGGGCCACAGCCACTGCGCGTATCGCAGGACCGGACACGCCACCCGTCACGCCGCCCAGCCACGGCGTGGCGCTCCGCGGATTCAGCGCCATGCCGCGCACCGTGTTGATGAGCGAGAGGCCATCCGCACCCGCGGCCTCTGCGGCGGCAGCGACCGTGCCGACATCGGTGGCGTTGGGCGTGAGCTTGACGATCAGCGGCTTGGTCGTGAGCGGGCGTACCCGCGCGACGAGGGCACCGGTCTCCCCGGCGTCTGACCCCATGATCAGCCCGCTCTCCACGTTGGGGCAGGAGACGTTGAGCTCGAGCGCGGCCACCTCGCCGCGGACGCCGATCTCCTGCACGAGCGAAGCGACCTCGTCCGGCGTGAATCCCATCACGTTGACGATCAGGGGCACGGGCAGCTCGGCCAGACGCGGCAGGTCCTCGATCAGGAAGCCTTCCAAGCCCTTGTTGGGCAGACCGATGGAGTTGATCAGCCCGGCCGCGGTTTCCCATAGCCGCGGCGGAGGGTTGCCCTCACGCGGAGCGACCGTGACCGTCTTGGACACGAAGGCGGCGAACGGAAAGCGCTCCAGCACCTCGTCGCCAAAGCACCGCCGTGCGGCGATCGCATCGAAAGTGCCCGAGGCGTTGACGATCGGGTGGGCCAGTGAGAGGCCGCAGAACTCGATCAATGGCCGGCTCCCGGAACGAGGGCGCTCTCCAGCTCGGCGGCGTCCAAGACGGGGCCGTCGAGGCAGAGTCGAAGATAGCCGCCGCGGGTCGCCACGGCACAGCCGAAGCAGGCACCGTAGCCGCAGGCCATCCCCACTTCCATGGCGAGCTGGGCCCGGACCTCTCTCCGTGCGCACATGGCGCGCACGGCTTCGAGCATCGCCGGCGGCCCACACGCGTAGACCGTTCGCACGTCGTCCGAGCTGAGCTCGTCTTCGAGGAGGTCGGTGACCAGGCCGCGGCGACCGGCGCTGCCGTCGTCGGTGGCGATGGACACGTCACGGAGCAGGGCGGCTCCGGCGGCGTGCTGGCGGTCGCGGAACCCGAGCAGCGCGGCGCCCCCTCGCATCTCGTCCTGCCAGATGGCCAGCGGGGCGATCCCGATGCCGCCCCCCACGTACAACGGGCGGCGCCCGTCCACCGGCGCCGTGAAGCCAATGCCGAGCGGACCGGTGATCCAGAGCTCGTCGCCGGGCGCCAGCTCCGCCAGCCGGTGGGTTCCCGGCCCGACGTCCTCGAGCAGGAATTCCAACCTCGCCTCCCGCGCACGCATGACCGAGAACGCCCGCGGCAGGAACGGTCGCTCGCCCGCGCCGGCACCCCAGCGCTGCACCGCGGCGAGCATGTAGAACTGACCCGGCCGCGGCGAGGGCCCGGCGGGGTCCTCGCAGCGCAACAGCCGGTAGGCGCCGATCCCCTCGTTGTCGATCACCGCCGCACGGCGGCGACCGAACGGGGCCGGACGGCGCCGATCCTCGATCAGCGGCGCGGCCCCCGTCATGCCTGCGCAGCCTGCGGGCGAGAACCGGCGGTCCCATCGGCCGCGCGGTGGAGCTCCTGGAGCGAATGCACCGGCGGATCGCCCTGCTGTGCGGCCGCGATGGCGCGCGCGGCTGCGATGCCCCCCGAGAGGGTGGTGATGCACGGGATGCCTCGAGCGATGGCTGCGCCCCGGATCTCGTAGCCGTCGGTGCGCGCGCCGGTGCCGACCGGTGTGTTGATCACGAGGTCGATGTCACCGCGATCGATCCAGTCGACGACGTGCGGCGAGCCCTCGCCGAGCTTGTTGAGCATCTTCACCGGCACCCCCATGCGGGAGATCGCCTGGGCAGTTCCGCGCGTGGCCACGATCGCGAAGCCGTGGTCGTGGAGTTGGGCCGCGATGCCCAGGGCACCGGGCTTGTCGGCGTCGGCGACCGTGATGAAGACCGTCCCGCGGTCGGGCAGCTGGGAACCGGCGGCGGCCTGGGCCTTGGCGAACGCGGTGGGGAAGTCGCGCGCGACGCCCATCACCTCGCCGGTGGAGCGCATCTCGGGGGCGAGCAGGGCGTCGGAGCCCTGGAAGCGGTCGAAAGGCAGGACCGCCTCCTTGACCGAGACGTGGCCGCCGCGGCCCTCACCCGTCCCCTCGGGGGGCAGCCCCAGCGCAGCGATCGGGTCGCCCAGCATGATGCGGCAGGCGAGCTTGGCCAGGGGGACCCCGGTGGCCTTGGAGACGAAGGGAACGGTGCGCGACGCCCGGGGGTTGGCCTCGATCACGTAGAGCTCGTCGGCCAGCACGGCGAACTGAACGTTGAGCAGGCCCACGACGCCGAGCTCGAGCGCGATCCCCTCGGTCTGACGACGGATGTGGCCGAGCATCTCGGGCCCGAGCGAATGCGGCGGCAGAACGCAGGCGGAGTCGCCGGAGTGGATGCCCGCCTCCTCGACGTGCTGCATGATCCCGCCGATCCAAGCCTCCGAGCCGTCGCACAGCGCGTCGACGTCCACCTCGATGGCGTTCTCCAGGAAGCGGTCGAGGAAGATCTCACGTCCGTCGGTCGCCGTGGTGGCCGAGGTGCGCTCCAGGTAGTCGCGCAGTCCGGCCTCGCCGTAGACGATCTCCATCGCTCGACCGCCGAGGACGTAGGAGGGCCGGACCAACAGCGGGAAGCCGACCTCCGATGCGCACTCAAGCGCGTCGCGGGCCGACAGCGCGGTGGCGTAGGGCGGGGCCTGGTAACCCAGGCGCGCCAGCATCGCCCCGAAGCGCCCGCGATCCTCGGCCAGGTCGATGGCGTCGACCGAGGTTCCCAGGAGGGCAACGCCCGCGTCGGCCAGTCCGGCTGCGAGCTTGAGCGGGGTCTGGCCCCCGAACTGGACGATGACGCCCTCGGGCTGCTCGACCCCGGCGACGCCGAGGACGTCGTCGAGCGTGAGCGGCTCGAAGTAGAGGCGGTCCGACGTGTCGTAGTCCGTGGACACGGTCTCGGGATTGCAGTTGACCATCACGGCGTCGCGGCCTGACTCGCGGACCGTCATGGCGGCGTGCACGCAGCAGTAGTCGAACTCGATCCCCTGGCCGATGCGGTTGGGGCCCGAGCCCAGGATCATCACGCTGGCACGGTGGCCGCGCACGACCTCGTGAGCGGGGCCGCCGGGCGCCGGGCGCTCCCAGCCCGAGTAGTAGTAGGGGGTCTCGGCCTCGAACTCGCCGGCGCACGTGTCCACCGACCGGTAGGTCCGCTCGCCTGCGAACGGAGCCGCCGGGTCGCGAGCCAGCTCGGCGAGCTCCGCCAGGAACCAGGGGTCGATCCGGGTGCGCTCATGGACGGCTTCGAGCGCCACGCCGCGGCGAAAGACCTCGAGGATCACGTCGTAGCGATCGGGGCGCGGATCGGTGAGACGCTCGAGCAGCTCGTCGTCGCTGCCGCCGAGCGGCGGGTCCACGTCGAGCTCACGGCTGCGCATCGCCTTGGCGAAAGCTTGCTGGAAGGTTCGTCCGATCGCCATCGCCTCCCCCACCGACTTCATGTGGGTGGTGAGCTCGTCGTCGACGTCGGGAAACTTCTCGAAGGCGAAGCGCGGCCACTTGACGACGGCGTAGTCGATCGTGGGCTCGAACGACGCGGGCGTCCTGCGCGTAATGTCGTTGTCGATCTCCTCGAGCGCGTAGCCGACGGCGAGGCGGGCCGCGATCTTGGCGATCGGGAAGCCGGTGGCCTTGGAGGCGAGCGCGGAGGAACGCGACACGCGGGGGTTCATCTCGATGACAACGATCTCGTCGGTTGCCGGGTTGACGGCGAACTGGACGTTGGATCCTCCCGTTTCCACGCCGACCGCCCGGATGACGGCGATCGCCTGGTCGCGCAGCGCCTGGTACTGGCGATCGCTGAGGGTCTGCTGGGGAGCCACCGTGACCGAGTCCCCCGTGTGCACGCCCATCGGATCGATGTTCTCGATCGAGCAGACGATGACGACGTTGTCATTGCGGTCGCGCATGACCTCGAGCTCGAACTCGCCCCACCCGAGCACGGACTCCTCGACGAGGACCTGCCCGATCGGGGAAGCGGCCAGGCCCCCGGCTACCACGCGATCGAACTGCGCCTGCGTGCGCGCCACCCCGCCGCCGCGGCCGCCGAGCGTGTAGGCCGGGCGCACGATGGCGGGAAGGCCGATCTCGGCCAGGCCCGCGCGCGCCTCCGCCAACGTCGTCGCGATCACGCTTCGCGGCACCCGAAGGCCCGCGGCGGCCATCGTCTCGCGGAAGCGGTCGCGGTCCTCGGCGCGCGTGATGGCCTCGAGGTCGGCGCCGATCAGCTCCACCCCGTAGCGCCGCAGCGTGCCGTCGTCCCCCAGCGCCTTGGCGAGGTTCAGGGCGGTCTGCCCGCCGAGCGTCGGCAGCAGCGCGTCGGGGCGCTCCTTGGCGATCACCTGCGCGACGGGTCCGGGCAGCAGCGGCTCCACGTAGGTCGCCGTCGCGAACTCGGGGTCGGTCATGATCGTCGCAGGGTTGGAGTTGACGAGCACGACCTCGTAGCCCTCCTCGAGCAGGACCTTGCACGCCTGTACGCCCGAGTAGTCGAACTCGGCCGCCTGCCCGATGACGATCGGACCGGAGCCGATGATCATGATCTTGCTCAGGTCGTCGCGGCGGGGCACGTGCTAGCTGCTCGCGCGCATGAGCTCGCTCGCGAGCTCGCGCTCCGATTGCACGAAGCTCATGCGCGCGAGCCCCCATGATCTGCGATCTGCGCGAGGAAGCGGTCGAAGAGGTACAGAGAGTCGTTGGGCCCCGGGGCGGCCTCGGGGTGGTACTGGACCGTGCCGCCCGGGACATCGAGCAGGGTGAGACCCTCGACGGTGCGGTCGTAGAGGTTGTAGTGCGTGAGCTCGGCGGCGCCGAAGTCGGTCTCCCAGCGCACGGGCTCGCCGGCGTCGAGCGTGTGGTCTCCGTCCGGACCGAGTACCGCGAACCCGTGGTTCTGGCTGGTGATCTCGATCGCGCCGGTGGTCAGGTCCTTGACCGGGTGGTTGGCCCCGCGATGGCCGAAGGGCAGCTTGAAGGTCTCGAGCCCGACCGCCCGTGAGAGCAGCTGATGGCCAAGGCAGATGCCGAACACCGGCCGGGTCCCCAGGAGCGCCCGCACCGTGTCGACGACGTACTCGAGGGCCGCCGGGTCGCCGGGGCCATTGGCCAAGAAGTACGCGTCGGGCTCGCGAGCGAGCAGCTCGGATGCCGACGTCGTGCACGGGTGCAGCTCGACGGTGGCTCCGCGCCGGCGCAGGTTGGCGACGATCGACGCCTTGATCCCCGTGTCGATGGCCACGATCCGCGGCCCGCCCCCCCCTCCGTCGGCTCCGCCCGTAGGGCCCAGCGTCGCGGCCTCGGTCGGCGTGACCTCGCGCGCCAGATCGCGGCCGGTCATCGCCGGCTCCGCCTCGATGCGCTCGCGCGCCTGCGCCGCTGGCATCTCGGCCGGGAACACCCCGCCTCGCATGGCGCCGCGGGCGCGGATGTGGCGGACGAGCGAGCGAGTGTCGACCCCGGTGATCGCGGGAACGCCGCAGTCCTCCAGCCAGTCCAGCCACCCCCGCTCCGCGCTCGGCGCGTCCTCGCGGTTGACGGCCGCGCGCATGATCGCCGCGCGGACGTGGACCCGGTCGGACTCCATCGCGCCCGCAGAGACGCCGTAGTTGCCGATGTGCGGGTAGGTGAAGGTGAGCAGCTGACCGGCGTAGGAGGGGTCGGTGACCGCCTCCTGATAGCCCGACATGGCCGTGTTGAAGACCACCTCGCCGGTGACCGGTTCCGTCGCCGCGCAGGCGTCGCCGTCGAAGCGGGCGCCATCCTCGAGCAGCACGTAGGCCGTCGCGTCCCTCACGCAGCCACCGGGCGCAGCGCTGTGCAACGGTGGGCCACGCCGCCATCCGCGACCGTCAGCAGCACCGCGCCCCGCACACGCTTCCCGTGGAAGGCGCAGTGCTGCGAGCGGCTGTGGTAGCCGGACTCCCCCACCGTCCAGGGAGCGTCGAGATCTACGAGACACAGGTTGGCCGCCGCGCCGGGCGTGATGGTCGGCGGCGCCAGCCCGAGCACCTCCGCCCCCGCCGTCATGCGCACCACCAGCAGCTCGAGCGAGAGGAGGCCGGTCTCGACGAGCTCGGTGTTGAGGATCGAGAACGCCGTCTCGAGGCCGATGGTCCCCATCGGCGCCTCTTCGAAGACGACCTCCTTCTCGTCGGGAGCATGGGGGGCGTGATCGGTGGCGACGCAGTCGATGGTGCCGTCGCGCAGCGCAGCCACGAGCGCCTGGCGGTCGGACTCCGTGCGCAGCGGGGGGTTCATCTTCAGCGCGGTGTCCAAGGACCCGCGCAGTGCCTCGTCGGTGAGGGTGAGATGATGCGGCGACACCTCGGCGCTGACCCGTACACCGGCCGCCTTCGCGGCGGCCAGCGCCCTGACCGACTCGCCGCAGGACAGGTGCTGAACGTGAATCCGCGCGTCCTCATAGCCGGCGATGGCGGCGTCGCGGGCGATCATGGTCGACTCGGAGATCGAGGGGATCCCGGCCAGGCCCAGGACGGCGGAGATCTCGCCCTCGTGCATCGTCCCCTGCCCCGACAGCGACGGGTCCTCCTCGTGCAGCGCGACCACCCCGCCGCACAGGCGCTGGTACTGCAGGGCCCGGCGCAGGAGGCCGGCGTCGACGACGGGCTTGCCGTCGTCGGTGAAGCCAAGCGCGCCGGCATCGCGCAGCTCGGCCATCTCGGTGAGCTGCTCCCCGCGCAGGCCACGGGTGACTGACGCCATGAAGCCGACGGGCACCCGCGCGGTGGTCGCCGCTTCGTCGCGCAGCGAGCGCAGGATCGGCGCGGAGTCCACGGTCGGGTCGGTGTTGGGCATCGCGACCACGGCGCAGTAGCCGCCCGCCGCCGCCGCCGCCGTGCCGCTCGCGAGATCCTCCTTGTGCTCCTGCCCGGGCGTGCGCAGATGCACGTGTGGGTCCACGAAGGCGGGGAGCAGGTGGCGTGCGGTCCCGTCGACGATCTCGGCGCCGTCCGGGCATTCGAGCGAGGCGGGTGCGCCGATCTCCGCCACGATGCCGCCGCGCACGAGCACGTCGTGGGGCTCGTCGATCCCGCGGCGGGGATCGAGCACGTGCGCCGAGCGGATCAGCAGCTCCGCCGGCGGCTGGGGGGCCCCGACCAGCGGCTCGATCATCCCGCGACCGCCGCTGCCTCACGCTGAACCCCGCCGACCGTGAGCTCGTAGAGCACCGCCATGCGGACCACCACGCCGGCCTCGACCTGGGAGGTGATCACGGCCTGGGGGCCGTCGATCACGTCGCCGGCCAGCTCGACCCCCCGGTTCACTGGGCCGGGGTGCATGACAACCTGTCCGGCGCGCAGTCGCCGGGAGTCGATCTGAAACCGGGCGGCGTACTCGCGCAGCGAGGGGACGAAGGCTTCCTGCATGCGCTCTCGCTGCATACGCAGGACGTAGACGACGTCGGCCTCGTCGATGCCCTCGAGCGAATAGGCGACGCTGCAGCCGAGCGACTCGATCCCCCGGGGGATCAAGGTCGGCGGCCCACACACGGTCACCGCGGCCCCCATGTGGCGCAGCGCGAGCACGTTGGATCGCGCGACCCGCGAATGCAGCACGTCGCCCACGATCCACACCCGCACGCCGTCGAGGTCGCCGAGCTCACGGCGCATCGTGTACACGTCGAGCAGCGCCTGCGTCGGGTGCTCGTGCTTGCCGTCGCCTGCGTTGATCACGCCCGCCGAGCTCCATCCCGCGACGAGGGCCGCGGCGCCGACGTGCGGAGAGCGGATGACGATGACCGTCGGGTCATACGCGCTCAGCGTCTGCACCGTGTCCTTGAGCGACTCGCCCTTGTCGACCGAGGACCCCGTGGAGCGGATCGTCACCACATCGGCGGACAGTCGCTTGGCCGCGAGCTCAAAGGAGGCGCTGGTGCGGGTGGATGCCTCATAGAACAGGCTCACCACGGTCCGGCCCTGGAGGGCGGGCACCTTCTTGACGGGGCGCCCGGCCACCTCCGCGAACGACGCCGCCAGGTCCAGCAGCCGCTCGATGTCGGCTCGCGAGAGGTCCTCCATGGAGAGCAGGTGCTTCATGCCGCGGCCTCCTGGAGGGTGGAGATGCTCACCTCGTCGCACCCATCGAGCTCCTCGACGCGCACGTTGACCCGCTCGTCGTGAGCCGTGGGGAGGTTCTTGCCGACGTAGTCGGGCCGGATCGGCAGCTCGCGGTGGCCACGATCGACGAGGACGGCGAGCTGCACCCGTGCGGGGCGCCCGTAGGCGAACAGGGCCTCGATCGCCGCCCGAACCGTACGTCCGGTGAAGAGCACGTCGTCGACGATGACCATCGTGCGGCCGTCGACCGGAAATTCCAGGTGCGAGGAGTGGACGACCGGGGCCGGCGGACGGGTGGCGAGGTCGTCGCGATAGAAGGCGATGTCCAGGTCGCCGAGCGGCACCTCGGAGCGGGCGAGCTCGTCGACGAGCGGCTGGAGCCGAGCGGCCAGGAGCGCGCCGCGCCGATGGATACCCACGAGCGCGACGTCGTGCGCGGGGTTGTGCTCCGTGATCTCGTGCGCGATCCGCACGAGCGTGCGCCGCATGTCATCGCGGTCGAGGACGACCTTCGCTTCCATCTCCGTGATCCTTCCTGGCCTCGCTGGACCCGGTTAAAGGAACCGCCGCGCCAGAGCGTAGCAGCGAGGTCCGACGCGGCTATGAAGCCACGGCCTCCCTCCAGCGCACGAGCCGGGGCTCGCCGCGCTCGGGCAGCGGAAGCTCGATCGTGTCGAAATCCCGCGGCACCTCCGTGCGCTCGAAGATGACACGTGCCTCCTCGCGCACCTCGCGACCGCCGTAGCGCGTCGAGAGATGGGTCAGCGCGAGCAGGCGCACATGAGCGTCTCGTGCCAGCGCCGCGACTTGGGCGGCGGTGCTGTGACCGGTCTGCGCCGCGCGCTCGCGCTCGGGCTCGGTGAAGGTCGCCTCGTGCACGAGCACGTCGGCTTCGTGGGCCGCCACGGCCAGCGCCTCGCACGGTGCCGTGTCGCCGGACACGACGACCTTGCGCCCCGGGCGCGGGGGACCGACGACCTGCGCCGGGCTCACGCCATCCAGCGCCTCCCCGCGTTGGAGGCGGCCGAAGTCCGGTCCCGGCGCGACGCCGAGTCGCCGGGCTTCGAGGGGGTCGAACTCGCCGGGCCGCTGATCCTCGAACAGGGCATAGCCGAGCGCCGGTCCGCGGTGCTCGACGCCGAGGGCGGCGATCGTGTACCCGTCGCGGCGTACGCTGGCGCCCGGCTCGAGCTCGACGAGCTCGAGGCCGTAGGAGACGCGGCCGTAGGCGCGCCGGATGACCGAGAGAATCTCCTTGAGGCCGCCGGGCCCATGGACGGCGAGCGGCCGCTCGCGCCCGCGCAGGTCGAAGGTCTTGAGCATCCCCGGCAGTCCCAGCCAGTGATCGGCGTGGAAGTGGGTCAGGAACACGTCGTCGATCTCCGGCAGCCCGATCGAGCGCACGAGCTGGCGCTGGGCTCCCTCTCCGCAGTCGAACAGGAGCCGATCGCCACCGCGGCGAACCAGCAGTGCCGGCATGCCCCGGCGCGCAGTGGGCACCGAGCCCGCGGTGCCGGCGAAGAAGACGTCGAGGTCCATTCCCGGGCGAGCTTAGTCCAGGACCACGAGCTCGAAGCTGACCCTTCCCTCCTGCACGCGGGCGATCCCCATGGTGTGAGCCGGTGCGCGGCGGCGCTCGGTCGGGCTGCCGGGGTTGAAGATGGCAAAGCCGTCGTCGCCGGCTTCGTGCAGGGGAAGGTGGGAGTGTCCGAACACCACGGCATCGGTGGAAGGGAAGCGGCGCCGCATTCGCCTGAGGCGTTCCTTCGCGGGGCCGGCATCATGGATCATCGCGATCCGGGCGCCGCCGGCCTCCACCACGCGCGTCTCGGGCAGTACGGCGCGCAGATCAGCGGTGTCGACGTTGCCGTGGACCGCCGCCACGGGGCCGCAGCGTTCGAGCCCACGTAGGACCGGGCGCTCGACGAAGTCACCCGCGTGCAAAATGAGATCCGCGTCGCGTAGGTGCGCGATGCACGCGGCGGGGAGGTCCCTGCGACCCCGCGGGAGGTGGGTATCGGCGAGGACGGCGAGCAGCACTGAGGCGGGCCACGCTACCGCTAAGCTGCCTCGCCACGCGCCCGTAGCTCAGTGGATAGAGCGCCCGCCTCCGGAGCGGGAGGTCGCAGGTTCAAATCCTGCCGGGCGCGC
>JBBSIW010000021.1:0-13611 GCA_038231895.1 Solirubrobacterales bacterium
GTAGGGCAGCGAGTAGCCGTACTCGCCGGCGGCGATCTCCATCCCCGCCGGCGCCCGGTCCCGGATGCGCCGCAGGCCCTCACGGTCCTCGGAGCTCACCGGCTCCTCGAACCACGACACGCCGCCAACCTCTCTGAAGCGCTCGGCGATCTCGAGCGCCTGCTTGCGACCGTAGGCGCCGTTGCCGTCGACGAACAGCTCGGCCTCCTCGCCGATCGCCTGGCGCACGGCGCGAACGCGCTCGGGGTCCGTCCGCGGCTCGCGCCCCACCTTCATCTTCACCCGCGGGATGCCCTGTGCCACCCAGCCGCCGAGCTGCTCGACCAGCTGGTCCACCGAGTAGGAGGTAAAGCCGCCGGAGCCGTAGACGGGCGTGTGCTCGTGCCAGCGGCCGAGCAGCTGCGCCAGCGGGACTCCGAGCACGTGCGCCTTGAGGTCCCACAGCGCGATGTCGACCGCGGAGATCGCCATCGACGTCAGCCCCGTCTCGCCGTTGTTGCGCACGATGCGCGACATCGCCGCCCACGCAGTCGGCGGGTCCATGGCATCGATGCCCTCCACGGCGCCGGCGAGCTTGGACGTGATGATCGAGGCGATTGCCTGGTGGCCGTAGGAGTAGCCGATGCCGATCTCGCCGCCCCCGTGGGCCTCCACGACGTTGATCGTCGTCGAGTCCCAGGTCAGGGTCCCGTCGGATTCCTCTTGGTCGGTGGGGATCGTGTAGGTGCCGACCTCGAGTCCCTCCACGGCGACCGCTGCGGCGCTGGTGACAGTGGCCACGGGCTACCTCGTGATGAATTCCTGGAGCTTGCCCTTGATCGACTCCTTGAGGATCGCGCCCGTGGCCGGCTCGCCGGCGAGCAGCGCCCGCGAGAGCTTGCTCGCCTGCTCGAAGCGGATGTGGGGCGGCAGCGGCGGCACCTCCGGGTCGGTGATCGCCTCCAGGAGCACGGGCCCCTGGTGGGCCAGGGCCTCGTCCCACGCCGGCCCCACGGCGTCGGGGGAATCCACGCGGATCCCCTTGAGCCCGAGCAGCTCCGCGTAGCGCGCATAGGGAAAGTCGGGCAGCACCTGCGAGACCTCGAGCTTGGGGTCGCCGGACATCACGCGCTGCTCCCACGTGACCTGGTTGAGGTCGTCGTTGTGAAGGACCAGGATGATCGTCTGCTTGTTCGACCAGCGATCGCTGTAGCGGGCGACGTCGATCAGCGCGTTGACTCCCAGCATCTGAAACGCGCCATCGCCCAGGCAGGCGATCACCGGCCGGTCGGGGAAAGCGAACTTTGCGCCGAGCACGTAGGGGATCGAGGGGCACATGGTGGCTAGCGTTCCCGAGAGCGCGGCCTTCATGCCGCTGCGCAGCTTGAGGTGGCGCGCCCACCAGTTGGTCGCCGATCCCGAATCGGAGGTCAAGATCACCCGGTCGGGCAGCCGCTTCGACAGCTCATGAAACAGCCGCTGGGGGTTGAGCGGATCGGCATCCTGCATTGCCCGCTCCCCGATGAGCTCCCACCAGCGCGCCACGCCATCCTCGATCTCCCCGCGCCAGGAGCGGTCCTCCTTGCGTCCGAGCAGCGGCAACAGCGCACGCAGCGTCTCGGCGCTGTCGCCGACCAGGTTGACCTCCATCGGGTAGCGCAGGCCCACCATCCGCCCATCGATGTCGACCTGCACGCCGCGGGCCTGGCCCTCGGGTGGGAGCCACTCCGAGTAGGGGAAGCTCGAGCCCACCA
Organism: Solirubrobacterales bacterium; assembly: GCA_038231895.1. GTDB lineage: Bacteria > Actinomycetota > Thermoleophilia > Solirubrobacterales > Solirubrobacteraceae > JALYZC01. Next base: position 1,734 of record JBBSIW010000021.1, read on the forward strand.
TCAACAGCGTGTCGCAGTTCTCGATCATCTCATCAGTGGGCTTGGTGCCCAGCAGGCCGATGGAGCCGGTCACGAAGGGCAGGTCGTCGGGCACTACGGCGCGGCCGTTGAGTGCCTTGGCGATCCCGGCGCCGAGCACGTCGGCCACCTCGACGACTTCGTCGACGGCGTCCTTGGCGCCCTGGCCGATCAGCATGGCCACCTTCTCCCCGGCATTGAGGACATCGGCCGCCCGGCGCAGCTGGTCGTCGCGCGGGATGACGCGCGGCGCGTCATAGCCGACGGCGGAGAACATCGCTCCGTGCTCGCGCGGGGGCTCCTCCCACTGCGACTCCTGCACGTCGTTGGGCACGATCACGCAGGTCACGGTGCGCTCCGCCTTGGCGATACGAATCGCCCGGTCGATCAGCTGCCGCGCCTGCGCCGGCGCCATGCAGACGTGCACGTACTCGTGCGCGACATCCTTGAACAGCGAAACCAGGTCGACCTCCTGCTGGAAGTGGCCGCCCAGTGAGATCCGCTTCTGCTGACCCACGATCGCCACCACCGGCTGATGGTCGAGCTTGGCGTCGTAGAGGCCGTTGAGCAGATGGATCGCGCCGGGGCCCGAGGTCGCCATGCACACCGCAACGTCACCCGTGACCTTCGCCTGCGCGCAGGCGGCGAAGGCGGCGATCTCCTCGTGCCGGCACTGGATGAACTCGAGCTCCTCGTGCTCGTGCCACGCGCCCATCAGCCCGTTGATCCCGTCGCCGGGATAGCCGAAGACGCGCTTGACCCCCCATTCGGTGAGGCGCGAGAGCATGAATGAGGCCACGGTCTGGGACATGAAAGGGGCTCCTCGGGTGTCAGTCGCCGGCGTAGGCGACGGTTGAAAGCAGGGCAAGATCCGCCTGGCGGGAGTCAAGACGGCTGTGCTGCACCACGACGGGGACGTCGGAGGTGATCGTCGAGGCGAAGTCGGTCTCCCGCGGGACCGGCTCGGGATCCTCGAGGTCGTTGAAGCGCAGGTGCAGCGTCCGGCGGGCGGGCACCGTCACCAGGTAGGGGCCCGCGGGCTCGCGGTCGCTGAAGAAGACGACGATCTCCACATGCGCATCGTCCTCGGACGCGTTGAGGATGCACACCGTCTCGTGGCTCTCGAGCTCCGGCTCGGGACCATGGCTCCACCCCGGGATGTGGCCTTCGGCGATGGCCCAGCGGCGGTATCCGATCGGATCGGGCATGCCCCGGTTCTCTCTCGCCGGCGACGAGGTGAAACACGAGGCGCCTAAGCGCGTCCGATCTCTGACCGCGGCGCCCTTGGCGGGCGCCGCGGCGACGGGCTGACCCCCGCGGCCGCTCAGCCGGAGTAGCTGAAGTAGCCCGGGGGGACCGGCGCGTAGCCGGCGTAGTGGAACACGCGCGTCATGCCGACCGGCGCTCCGTTGTAGCCGTCCTTCATCTTGTTTGAGGTGTGATGGGGCACGTGGCAGTGGAAGATCCAGTTGCCGGGGTTGTCGGCCTTGAACTGGATGTCGACGAACTCGCCGGGCCCCAGGTTGACCGTGGTCTCCGGCGAGCGCCCCGAGCGGGGGATCGCATAGCCGTTCTTGGCCGTCTCCACGAAGGGCATGCCGTGCAGATGCATGGAGTGCGAGAGGTTCGAGGCGTTGTAGAGGCGGATGCGCACGCGGTCGCCCCTGTGGATCGTCAGCACGCCCCCCGATGCGTCGCCCGTCTTGCCGTTGATGGTCGAGAAGGGGAAGTCGCCGCTCCCGGGCGGGAACGGCGCGACCAGTCCGCCCTCGCTCGGTGGAGCGAACTGCTGGAGCGCCATCGCGTAGTCCTCATCGACCTTTTGGCTCGCCGGCTCGCGGCGCGGGAGCACGAGCAGGAAGCCGTCGAGGCCGCGCAGCTCCTGCACGGCCGAGTCGGCGTGGGAGTGGTAGGCGAACGTCCCGGCCCGGCGCAGGCGAAAGCTGTAGCTGTAGGTCGCGCCGACGGCGATCGGGACGGGCTGGCTGATGCCGGCGACCCCGTCGAATCGGTTGGGCGCACCGGCACCGTGGAAGTGCACGGTGGTCGGTTCGGGCAGCCGGTTGGTGACGATCACGCGGATGCGCTCGCCTCGGTAGGCCAGCAGCGTAGGACCGGGCGTCGAGCCGTTGTAGCCCCACACGGTCGCCGTCTTGATCGGGAAGTTGGCGATCCGCTGCGTGAACTGCGACGCCGTCAGGCGAAACGTCCGCGTGCTTCCGCGCTTCTGGCCGCGCAGGGTCTTGACGCTCGGGGTCGTCGGCGCCGTGGGTCTCACGAGGCGCCGTCCGCGCGCCTTGGCGTCAGCCTGGCCGGACCCGTCCAGGGCCAGCGGGACCAGCGCCGCGGCCGCCACCGCGATTGCCACCATCGATCCGACCAGTACGTAGCGCATCTTCACGGCCGTCACCTCCACGGAGCTCGAGATCAGGAAATCGAGGCTTGCCATACCCCTAAGGGGTTCGTTACAAACCACCTCGCCGATCGGATCAGTCGCTCTCCCGCGCGCCTCGACCCGACGCCGACCGAAGGCACCGACCCCTGCCGAGGAGCGTGAGGCGGCGGCTGGGTAGCCTGAACCTGAATGCGGCCGTACCACGCACGCTGCTGGACGCGTCAACACGCACCATCTTGGTCGGGCGCGGGCGCGGGGCGCGGGCGCGGGCGCGGGCGCGGGCCCGGAGCCGCTGCCCGCGCAGGCGTCTGAGCGCTCCGCTCCCTCGCCGGGAGCCCAACCGGTGCAGCGCTGGGTCGCGCTGTTCGCAACCACTCGGGCGATCGCCACGGCAACGGCGATCGCCCTGCTCGTGGGTCACCGGGTGACCGGCCACGACTGGCTGCTGGGCGGGATCGCGATCACCTACGGCGTCGTGAGCCTGGCCGTGATCGCTCGCTCGCCGCGGCTTCAGAGCCTGCCGGTGGTCTGGATCGCAGACGGCGCCGCCGTGCTGGCCCTGGTGCTCGCGGCGGGTCAGTGGCGCAGCCCGTTCTACCTGCTCCTGCTGACGACGCTCGTGCTGCCGGCGACGACACTGCCCTTCCGGCGTGCGCTCGCCTACGGCGCCGCCACCACGACCGCCTACTTCGCGGTCGCCCTGGCGACCGGGATCGACTGGAGTACGATCGAGACGACCGCGCGTCTGGAGAGCTTCGCGACACATCTCATGGTCCCGCTGATCGTCGTGCTCGCGCTCGCCTATTCGGGGCAGCTGCTGGAGCGTCTCGAACGGGAGCGGGAGCGCTCGGAGCAGCTGGCCGTCGAGGCGGAGCGCCGGCGCATCGCGTGGGAGCTGCACGACTCGGCCAAGCAGCGGATCCACGCGGCGCACCTCATCCTCAGCGCGGTGGCCGGCCAGCGCGAAGACGCGCGGCTCGAGCAGGCGATCGGCGAGCTTCGCTTCGCGGGCGAGGACATGGAGAGCAGCCTCACCGAGCTGCTGACCCCGCTGCTCGAGGGGCGCGGGCTGGGCGACGCGCTGCGCGCCAGGGCACGCGAGCTGAGCGCCGCGACCACCGCCCACATCGACGTGCGCGGCGAATCCGCGGCGCTGCCGCCGTTCATCCTCGCCCACGCCTACCGGATCGCCAGCGAGGCGCTCACCAACGCGATCCGCCACGCCGAGGCCGAGCGCATCCTCGTGCGCCTGGCCCAGGACCCGGACCGCCTCGAGATCGCGGTCGAGGACGACGGCCGCGGCGTGCCGGCCGACCCGCGCCCCGGCTCGAGCGGGCTGCGCTCGATGCGTGACCGCGCCGAGGCGCTCGGCGGCCGGCTGGCGATCACCGCCGGCGCCGGCGAGCGCGGCACGACCGTCTCCCTCTCGGTCCCGCTCCCATCGAATGGAGGCCCCTAATGATCCGCATCCTCTCCGTGGACGACCACCCGGCGCTGCAGGCGGGCCTGCAGACCGTGCTGAGCGACGAGCCCGGACTCGTCTTGGTGGGCACGGTGGCCGACGCATTCGAGCTGTGGCCGATGATTGATCGCACGCGACCGGACGTCGTGCTGCTCGACTACCACATCCCCCGCTCCGACGGGCTCGTGCTCTGCCACCGCATCAAGCAGGCGCTCCAGCCTCCCAAGGTGCTCGTCTACTCCGCCTACGCCGACAGCTCGCTCGCGGTTCCCGCCCTGATCGCCGGAGCCGACGGCCTGGTGCACAAGAGCGCGCCCGCAAACGAGCTCTTCAACGCAATCCGCACGGTCGCCGACGGCGAGAAGGTCTTCCCCGACATCCCCCTGCAGGTGCGCAGCGCAGCGTCTCAACAGCTCGATCCCCAGGACCGCCCGGTGGTTCCGATGCTCCTCGACGGCGCCACCGAGCACGAGATCTGCGAAGCCCTCGGGCTCGAGGCTCCTGAGCTCACCGCCCGCATCCAGCGCATCATCGGGCGCCTGCACATGTACGTACCCGGTAATCGTGCCTAGCGGCCAGAGCCCTGGCCGAGCCCGCGGACGAGGGACCGGAGGGCTCGAGTGCACAGCGTCCGTTCCCGCTTACAAGGCGCCCAGCGGGCTGCGCGACCAGGTGCAGGCGTCGACACGGTCCGGTGCGGAGTCGGCGAGCGCGATGGCGGCCTCGGCGAGCTGCTCGCGCGCCGTCTCCACATCGGCGCGCGCCGCAAGGGACCGCCCCCGCAGCAGCACGCGTGCGGCCAGCCCCGTGCGCTGCGCGGCTGCCAGCAGCGCCGCCCGGCCTGCGGTAGCGTCGGGGAGGTCGCGGACATCGTGCTCGAGGCGCGCGGCGCGCCCCTCGAGGCGCCCCAGGTCACGGTCCAGGCGCGTCGCTTCGAGCTCATGCGCGGCGGCCGAGGTTTGCACCGAGTCGAGCTCGGAGAGGACTCGGTGGACTCCGCAGGCCACGGACTGGGCGGCACGCCGCTCGCCGTCCTTGGACCGCTGCGCGTCGCCGCAGGCCCCGATCGACGAGCTAAGCGCGATCGCCAGCGTCATTGCCGCCGTCCGGCGCATGCGCGGCCACCTCCCGCTCGTCGCCTTTGGCGGCCGGCTCTCCCTGGACGGCGTAGCCGCCGCTCGCGGTGCGCGCCACCACGCCCCCGGACCATCCGCGCAGCGGGTGCGTGCCGCCGGCCTTGAGCTCCCGGCAGACCGCGCGCGTGATGAAGAAGATCGCCACCGGGACCACGATCACGGCGAAGCGCCAGAACCAGACCTGGCCCTCGTAGGGCACGTCCAGGCGTAAGTAGAGGCGATCGAAGGACCCGACGACGAAGATGATGCTCACCCACGCGAGCACCGCCGCGCCCACCGCCGTGCGCGTCGGATTGTCCCGCGGCCGGTCCAGCAGCTCGTGGCGTCCGTGGTCACGGGTGATCCAGCGACGCTCGATGAACGGCCACAGGTAGAGGAAGCCGAAGACCACCAGCGGAAACAGCGCGCCGCCCCAGAACGGGTTGGGCACCAGCGTGTACCCCGCGATGTGCGGTTCGAAGGGGAACATCAGCCGCAGCCCACCGATCAGCCAGCCCAGGTACCAGTCCGGCTGGGCGCCGTTGGTGCCCGAGTAGACGTGGTAGGGACCCCACTCCCAGATCGGGTTGACCTGCACCAGGCCGCCGAGCAGGAAGAGCACGGCGGCCACGGCGAACAGCAGCCCGAGCGAGCGCAGCAGGTACCCCGGCCACATCGGCGTCCCCACCACGTTTCGCTCCGTGCGCCCAGGGCCGGCGAACTGCGTGTGGTGCTGGCGCATGATCGTCATCAAGTGCACGGTCAGCAGCGCGCCGATCGCCACCGGGATGATCAGCACGTGGAGGACGAGCATCCTCGAGAAGAACTCCGGCGCCCCCGGGAGCTCCCCGCCGAAGCCCAGGAAGGTGGCGAACCCGCCGATGACCGGGATCGAGAGGAAGACGCCGTAGGCGATCGCCAGGCCCATGCCCGAGAGCAGGTCGTCGGCCAGTGAGTAGCCGAGGAACCCCTCGGGCAGCGCGAGCGCGAGCATCGTGATGCCGATCCAGTAGTTGATCTCGCGCGGCTTGCGAAACGCGCCCGTGAAGAAGATCCGCAGGGCGTGGAGCACGATCGCGGCGACGAAGACGTCCGCGGCCCAGTGGTGGACCTGGCGGATCAGCAATCCCGCCGGAATGTTGAAGGAGATGTCCAGGACCGACTGGTAGGCCTTGGTCATCTCCATCCCCTGCAGGGGGCCGTAGCCGCCGTGGTAGACGACCTGCTCGTGGCTGGGGACGTAGAAGAGCGTCAGGTAGATCCCGGTCGCCACGAGAATCATGAACGCGTAGAGCGCGATCTCGCCGACCATGAACGACCAGTGGTCGGGGAACACGTAGCGCAGGCCTTTGCGCAGCAGGGGCGCGACGCCGACGCGCTCGTCGAGGAAGCGCACGAGCCGCCGCGTCATTGCAGCCTCACGCGAGGATAGGCCGGACCCGGCGGTCCGGAGTAGCCGCCCGCCGCAAGCAGGTGGCGCGCGGCGTCCATGCGCAACGGCAGCTGGGGCAGCGGCCGGCCTGCGGGCCCGAAGACCACCTTGCAGGCCCGGCGCGGGTCGAACGTCGAGTAGTGGCACGGGCACACCAGCGCCGGGGCCGAGGAGGTGCGCTCGTAGGTTGGGTAGCGAAACAGGCTCACGGCGCACCCCGCGTGGGTGCAGATCCGTGAGTAGGCGACCACGCCCTCGACGGCCCACCCCGCGCGCTCGCGGGGCAGGTCGAGCTCCTGCGGGCGCAGCCGGACGATGTTGATCGAGGAGCCGAGCAGCTCCTTGTCCGCGCCCTCGGGAAAGGCCAGCATGAACGACCCGACATCGAGGTCGTCGACCAGGATGCGGCGGTCCTCGGCGTCCACCAGGTAACGGCCGGCGCGCCAGGGCGTCTTGCGAATGCGGTCGCCGACGCTCGGGCCCAGGGAGGCGACCGGCCAGACGACCGCGGCGCCGAGCCCGGTGGCGGCCACGCCGCCCGCTGCCAGCAGCATTCCCCGGCGGCTGAGCCCCTCGCCGCCCTCGTGCACCAGCGACTCGATCTCCTCCCGGACCTCCTCGTCGCCGAAGTCCTCGCGCTCCTCGGTGTATGTCTCCTGGGGAATGACGGCCTTGCCCGCCACGACGAGCGCCGCGGCCAGGGCCGCGAAGGCCAGCCCGAGGCTCAGCCCGAGCAGCTGCGTGTCGTCGTAGGCGAAGTACAGGGCGACGAACGCGCCGCCGCACAGCCCGCAGACGACCAGCATCGCCGCGACCAACGTCTCCGCCCGCCGGCCGGAGGGCACCTCGCGCTCGTGCGGCCCCGGCACCGGAGGCGGCTCGTCGCTGACGCGCCCCGGGCGCCCGCGCCGCCTCCTGCCGATCAGGAACAGCAGCACGAACGCGGCGAAGCGCCCGATGGCCGTCAGTGCGCGTCGGAGCCCGCTCATTCGGTCGTGCGCTCCCCGATGAAGCGGATCGCGAGGACGAGCGCGGCGAGGGCCAGCAGCCAGGTCACCATCCCCTCGGGGATCGGGCCGATGTGGCCGATGCCCCAGCCGCCGCGGTCCTGGGGATGGCGGACGTAGCGCAGGTATCGCGCGATCGAGTCGAGCGTGGGGGCGTCGATCTGCTTCTCGCCGAAGGAGGGCATCACGTAGGGACCCACCCGCACCGCCTCGCCGATCGTCTTCGGCGAGGCGCTCAGGAGATCGGGGACGCGCACGCTCGTCGCGATCCCGCCGCGCCCGACGACTTGGTGACAGCCGGCGCAGCTGTCGGTGAAGGCGCGCAGGCCCTCGCTGAGCACGCCGCGCGCGGGCCGCACCTCGGGGATCGGCGGGCCGGCGCCGAGCGAGCCGACGTAGGCCACGAGGTCGTCGATCTGCGCGCGGTCGTAGACCGGGTCTGACTTGCGGGGCTGATCCTGCGGGTTCTCCAACGGCATCCGCCCGGTCGACAGGTAGAAGTCCGCGGCCGCGGCCCCGGCGCCGTGCAGCGAGGGTGCCTTGGAGGGGATGCCCCGGGCGTCATCGCCGTGACAGGAGGCGCAGCCCTGGAGGAATAGCCGCCGCCCGGCCTGGGCGCTGCCCGCCGCTCGCGCGCCGCCGGCGCCGGGCTGCGCCGGTGCCGGCGCGGAGGCGAAGCCGTACACCGCCCCCGCGGTGCACAGCAGCGCCGGTAGCCCGCGCAGGAGCAGACGGCGGCGTCTCACGGCGTGCCCTTGGGCAGGGCGCCGGGGAGCCCGGAGCCCTCCTGCGCCTCGCGGGCGCGGGCGTGGCGCTCCTCGCGCAGGATCGCCGGCCACGCGATCGCCAGCGTGGCGACGAGCACGGCGGCCGTCCCGGCCAGCAGCATGATCCCGGCGGCGGCCCCCTGGTCGGCGGCGGCCGAGACGCCCAGCCTCGCGGCGGGAGCCAGGTACTGCGGATAGCGCACGGGGCCCGAGCCGAGGAAGATCGCCACGACGGTCATGATCGGCATCGCCGTCATCAGGTAGGCGACGCCGCCGATCCCCCCCAGCCGGTGGGGCATCGGCCCCGCGGGGACCAGCGGCACCCAGAACAGCATGCCCGCTCCGAGGTAGAGCACGTGCTCGATCCCATGGACCCACGCGTGCTCGAGCGCGAGCCCGAACAGCGGAGTGAGGTGGGTGGCGAGCATGGCCGCGGCCAGCGCTGTCCAGCACGTGAGCGGATGGGCGGCCAGGCCCGCGGGGCGCGAGGAGAGGATCGCCGCGAGCCGCCGCCGCCGCGGGCGGCCGGCGACCCGCAGCGCGAGCATCAGCGGTGCCCCCGCCAGCAGCAGCGGCGCGGCCAGGAGGGTGAGCGCCACGTGCTGGACCATGTGCAGCGACAGCAGTCGCGCCGCGTAGTCGTCCAGGCCCGAGAGCAGCGCCGCGGCGACCACCGCGAGCCCCGCCAGCCAGGCCAGCGTGCGCCATGCGGGCCAGCGACGGGCCCGCCGGGCTGCGATCAGGTAGGCGACGGCCGCAGCGGCGAGGGGCACCAGCACGGGGTCGACGTGCCAGCTCAAGGCCACCTCGCCGACCGAGGGCGCGACGCCCGGGGCGGTCACGCGGATCCCTCTCGGGCCGGCGGGGCGGACGCCGCCTCGGCGCTCGGCGATCCACCGCGCCGCGACTCGGCGGTCTCGCGCTCGCGGCGCACGGCGAGGCGCTCGCGGGCCAGCCCGCCGAGGCCCAGTGCCAGCATGCCGCCCGCTATGTAGGCCAGCCAGATCCCCATCTCGGCCGCGAGCACCAGCCCGACGAGCGAGAGCGCCGTCCACACGGTGGCCACGCTGAGGTCGGGAACGGGACGGCTGCGGTCGTGGTCGGCGTCCGGTGCGATCCCGCGGACGCGTCCCGCGAACCATGCCCCCGCACCGGCGAGGATCATCGCCACCCCACCACCACCGAGCAGCGCCACGGACGCGGCGTCCGGGGAGTAGACCGACCACATGATGGCCGTATTGCCCACGAGCAGCGCGCCCCACACGACCAGCGTCTTGCCCCCCGAGATCATCTTGGCGGCACCGAGGCGCCGGGCGCGGGTGGGCCGGCGGCAACCTGGCGCCACTGCTCGTGCTCCCCGCGCAGCCGCAGATCCCACAGCGGATCGAAGCTGCGGATCGGCGGCAGCGCGTCGAAGTTGTGGCGCGGCGGGGGCGATGTCGTCGCCCACTCCAGGCTGTGGCCCTCCCAGGGGTCGTCCCCCGCGGGCGTCCGCCGGCGCAGGGAGACGACGACGTTGGCGACGAAGACCAGGACCGCGACACCGATGACGTAGGAGCCCGCCGAGGAGACGTCGTTGAGCGTCTGCCAGCCCGGATGCGCGGAGTAGTCGGCGACCCGCCGCGGCATCCCCCAGTAGCCGAGCACGAACATCGGCAGGAAGGTCACGTTGGTCCCGACCACCAGCAGCCAGAAGTGGACCCTTCCCAGACCCTCGCGCAGCATCGCTCCCGTGACCTTGGGAAACCAGTAGTAGACGGCCGCGAAGAGCCCGAACACGCTCCCGGCGAAGAGCGTGTAGTGGAAGTGGGCCACGATCACGTAGCTGTCGGTCACGTGGTAGTCGAGCGGGGGCGAGGCGATGAAGATGCCCGACAGCCCGCCGATCAGGAACTGGAGGAAGAACCCCAGCGCGAAGAGCATCGGCGTGCGCAGCAGCAGCGACCCGCCGATCAGGGTGCCGGCCATGTCGAAGTACTCCACCCCCGCGGGGACGAGCAGGAACGTCGAGGTGAAGGCGAAGTACTTGTTGTCGACCTGGCCGGTGGCGAACATGTGGTGCGCCCACACGCTCATCGAGAACGCCGCGAACACCAGCATCGAGATCACGAACGCGCGGTAGCCGAACATCCGCTTGCGCGCGAAGGCGGCGATCACCTCGAGCGAGACGGCGGCGAACGGGAAGAACATCACGTACACCACCGGGTGCCCGTAGAACCAGAACAGGTGCTGGTAGGCGGTCGCCCCGCTCGTGCCGCTGAAGATGCCCGTCCCCGCCTTGCGATCGATGTAGAGCAGCGTCATCGTGACCACGAGCACCGGGAAGGAGACCACGACCAGCAGCGACGAGACGAGCATCCCCCAGGTGAACGGGGGCATCCGCAGCATCGTCATCCCGGGCGCCCGGCGGCGTAGGATGGTCGCCAGCAGCGCCACCCCCCAGATCGCCTGGGCGCTGACCGCCAGCACCACCGCCAGCACCCACAGGTCCATGCCGGTGCCGGGCAGCTCGCTGGCCTGCGAGAGCGGTGGGTAGGAGAACCAGCCGGCGGCCCCGGCGCCGTGGGACATCAGGAAGCCCGACCACATCATCAGCCCGCCCCCGACGTAGAGCCAGTAGCCGGCGAGCGTCAGGCGCGGCAGCGCGATCTCGGCCGCGCCGACTTGGAGGGGGACCATGTAGAGCCCCAGCGCCAGCGCGATCGGCGTGACGAAGAGGTAGATCATCGTCGAGCCGTGCATCGTGAACGCCTGGTTGTAGCCGGCGTGGTTGACGATCTGCATCCCCGGCTCCAGCAGCTCGGTGCGCACGAGCAGGGCCAGCACGCCACCGGCGAGGAAGAAGCCCAGCGCCGTGATCACGACGAGCTTGGCGATCCGCTTGTGGTCGGTCCCGGCCGCCGCCCCGACGAACCCGCCGCTGGGCATGGGCGCCCGCGCGGGCGCGGCGACGCTCATTCCGGCGCCCCTCCGCGAGCTCCGCGCTGCGAGGCCCAGGCGGAGAACGCCCGCGGCGCGATCGCGCGCACCCGGAAGGTCATGGCGGAGTGGTCGAAGCCGCAGTACTCGGCGCACTCGCCCTGAAAGACGCCGGCCTTGGGCCAGCTCAAGTCAAAGCTCGTGAAGCTGCCGGGGAAAGCGTCGCGCTTGAAGCGTCGCTGGGGGACCCAGAAGGAATGGATGACATCGATCGAGGTCAGCTCGAAGCGCACGTTGGTCTTCGTGGGCACGACCAGCGTGGCGGCGGGCCCGGCTCCGTCGACCACGATCCCGTGGGCGGGGTAGTCGAAGCGCCAGCGCCACTGCGAGGCCGTCACCCGGACCGTCAGGCCGGCCCTCGCGTGCACCTTGTCGACCTTGGCCTCGGTCCGGTAGGTCATCGTGATCAGGAACGCGGCGACGCACGCCAGCACCACCACGTAGGCGATCTCGGCGACGTTGTGGTTGGCCTTCTGGACCGGCAGCTCGTCACCGCGCCGCCGGTAGCGCACGAGCGCAAACGCCACCACCGCCACCACGAGCCCGAGCACGCCGAGGGCGATCGGCAGGTAGATCGACTGCAGGCCGGTGTACTCGTGCCCCGTGTCAGTCAACGCGTGCCTTCCGGGGACCGTCCCCTCGCCGGGCCCGGCGTCGGCGAGCCGTCGCGCTCGTGGCGAGTGCCGGTCACCGGCCGATCTAA
>JBBSIW010000022.1:0-13288 GCA_038231895.1 Solirubrobacterales bacterium
CGTGTCACTCCATGCCTACCAAGCACGAACGTGTCGCGGTGACCAAGGATCCCGAACTGAACGAGGCCCTTCAGCGGGTCGCGGACGTCGTCGGTCCCGGCACGAAGACCGCGACCTTGGTCCATGACCTCGCAGTCCTGGGGGCCGAGGCGCTCATCGCGGAACGGCGCGACCGCCAAGAGGCGATCGATCGTCTGATTGCGCGGTCTATCGCAGAAGATCCCGGCTTCGATCGCGACGTGCTGGCCCGGACCGACAGCGAGGCTTGGCGCACCCCGGCAGATGACTGAGCCTGCCTTCGGTGGCGGGGTCTTCATCGCGGACAAGTCGGTCTGGATTCGAACCGGTCATGCGCAGTTGCGGACCCAATGGGCGGCGGCCCTCCAGGCCGGACAGATCGCTACCTGCTCGATCGTCAAGCTCGAGTTGCTCTATTGCACCCGCGACGTGCAGGGGTTCGAGTCGCTCGAGCTGGACCTGAGTGCTTTGAGAGACGTCCCCGTGACCGTGTCGGTTCAACACGAAGCGATCAGAGCCATGCGCGAGCTTGCCGCCGAAGGACCGCTGGCGCACAGGATCCCGATGCCCGATGTCCTGATAGCGGCCGCCGCCCAGGAAGCCGGTGCGGGTGTGCTGCACTTGGACCAGCACTTCGACCGGCTGGCCAGGGTGCTCGCCTTCGACAGCCGGTGGGCTGCCGACCCGACTCAGCTCGGGTAGAACGTCGCCATGTGCGCCCCGGCTGCGCCGCCGCCTGGCGCTTGTCCCGTCGGCGAGGCTGGGGGGCGTTCCTGCGGCGGATCGGCGATCGGACAGTCGGGCGGCTGGTTTGTCCGATAGGCGGATGCCGGAATTGGGACCCCGCTCCCCCCGTCCCTCGCTACGCCACCGCCTGCTCGGCCCAATCGCGATAGAGCTGCCAGTAGCGCCCCTCGGCCGCCAGCAGCTCCTCGTGGGTGCCCTGCTCGACGATCTCGCCGTGCTCGAGCACCACGATGCGCCCGGCGTTGCGGATGGTCGAGAGGCGGTGGGCGATGACGATTGCGGTGCGGCCGGCCAGCAGCCGGCGCAGGCCGGCCTCGATGCGACCCTCGGTGTGGATGTCCACGGTGGAGGTGGCCTCGTCGAGCACGAGGATGCGGGGGTCGGCGATCAGCGCGCGGGCGAAGGCGACGAGCTGGCGCTGGCCCGCCGAGAGGTGGACGCCGCGCTCGCCGACCGCGGTGTCATAGCCCTCCTCGAGCTGGGCGATGAACTCGTCGGCGCCGACGGCGCGCGCGGCGGCGGCGACCTCCTCCTCCGAGGCATCGGGCCGGCCGAAGGCGATGTTCTCGCCGATCGTCCCCGAGAACAGGAAGCCCTCCTGGGGGACGATTCCCATCTGGCTGCGCAGGGAGTCCTGCGTGACCTCGCGCAGGTCGTGGCCGTCGACCAGCACCCGTCCCGCGGTCGGGTCATAGAAGCGCGCGACGAGCTTGGCGAGCGTCGACTTGCCTGCCCCGGTGGCGCCGACCAGCGCCACGCTCTGACCGGGCGGCACGTTCAGCGAGACGTCCCTGAGCGCGTCCACCGCGTCGTCGCCGCTGCGGTAGGTGAACGACACGTCGTCGAAGTCGATCGCCCCGGCGATCCGCCCGAGCTCGACCGCACCCTCTCGGTCCTCGAGGTCGGGCGCCTCGTCGAGCAGCTCGAAGATCTTGTCCAGCGCCGCCATCCCGCTCTGGTAGGTGGTGTAGAGCTGGGAGAGCTGCTCGATCGGGTTGAAGAAGTTGTTCAGTGCCGCCACGAACCCGACGAGGACGCCGACTTTCACGTTGCCGTCGATGGCCTGGTACCCGCCGTAGAGCAGGATGCCCACGGTCATCAGCGCCGAGAGGAACTCGACCGTGGGGAAGTAGGCGGCGTTGAGGACCACCGTGCGCATGTTCGCCCCGCGGTTCTCCTCGTTGAGCTGCGCGAAGCGCCGCTCGTGGCGGCGCTCCTGCCCGAACGCGCGCACCACCCTCACGCCAGAGAGGGTCTCCTGAAGATAGGAGGTGACCCAGGCGATCCTCTCGCGCGTCAGCCGGTAGGCGTCGGCGGAGGCGATGCGAAAGGCCAGGCTGCCCGCCAGCAGCAGGGGGAAGACGATGAAGGTCAGCAGCGCCAGCTTGACGTCGAGCACGAGCAGGATGACCGCCGTGCCGACAAGGGTCAGCGAGGACTGGACCAGCGTCTCGACCCCGTCTGAGACCAGGCGATCCAGCGCGTCGACGTCATTGGTCAGCCGGGAGATGAGCACGCCCGCGCGCTTGCGCGAGTAGAAGCCGATCGAAAGTCGCTGGAGATGGGAGAAGATCTCCACGCGGAGATCCTGGAGCACCCGCTGGCCCACCCAGCCGACCAGGTAGGTCTCGGCGTAGGTGGCGCCCCACAGCACGAGCGCGGAGACGATGAACGCGCCCACCACGAGGTTCAGCGTGGCGAGGTCGCGGGGGATGATCCCGTCATCGATGGCCAGCGTGGCCAGCGGCGGCGGCGCGAGCTGGGCGGCTGTGGCGGCCACCAGGGCGACGAGCATGGCCACGACGCGCCAGCGGTAGGGGCGCAGGAGGACGAGCAGCCCTCGCAGCTTGCGTCCGCGCCCGCGGGTGCCCTGGAGGCGGCGGCGCAGGTCGGCGCGGCGCGATTGCGCCTTTGACTGCTTCACAGGCCCGCGACCTGCTTCGCCTCGGCCTCCATCGGCTTGCGCGTGAGAAAGACCTGGTCGGGCAGGCCCTTCTCGACGATCTCGCGGTACACGGGCGAGGTCTTGGCGAGCTCGTCGTGCTCGCCCCGTGCGGTCACGCGGCCGCGCTCGAGCACGACGATCTCGTCGGCCAGCGCGATGGTCGAGAGCCGGTGGGCGATCACGAACGTCGTGCGCCCGCGCATGACCTCGCGCAGCGCCTCCTTGATCTCCTGCTCGGTGGAGGCGTCCACGGAGGAGGTCGCGTCGTCGAGGATGAGGATGCGCGGGTCGGCGAGCAGGGCGCGCGCGATGGCCAGGCGCTGGCGCTGGCCGCCCGACAGGCTGAGGCCGCGCTCGCCGATCACCGTGTCATAGCCGTCGGGCAACTCGGCGATGAACTCGTGCGCCTGGGCCCGGCGGGCTGCCCGCTCGACGTCCTCGCGCGAGGCGTCCGCCCGCGCGTAGGCGATGTTCTCGTGCACGCTGGCCGAGAACAGGAACGGCTCGTCGGTCACCAGGGCGATCTCCTTGCGCAGCGACTGGAGCTGGATCTCGCGCACGTCGGCGCCGTCGATGAGGATCTGGCCCTTGGTGACGTCGTAGAGGCGGGGGATGAGGGACACGAGCGTGGTCTTGCCCGAGGCGGTCGCGCCCACCAGGGCGAGCGTGGTGCCCGCCGCGACGTCGAGATCGATGTCATGCAGCGCGGGCTCGTTCGCCCCGTCATAGGTGAAGGTGACCTCGCGCAGCTGCACGCGACCTTCGCCCGGCGGCAGCGGCGGGGCGTTCGCGGGGACCGTCATCTGCGGCGCGCGGTCGAGGATCTGGAAGATGCGGGCACCGGAGGCGGTGGCGCGCTGGGACATGCCCAGGAAGATGCCGAGCGTGCGCATGGGGGAGATGAGCATCAGCAGGTAGGCGTAGAAGGCGGCGAAGTCGCCCACGCTGAGGTGGCCGTCGATGACTTCGCGCCCGCCGAAGAACAGGATCGCCCCGAGGCCGAGGTTGGGCAAGAAGGCGACCAGCGGCTGGTAGAAGGCCCGGATGCGCGTCGAGTAGATCGACTGGTCGAACACGCGGCGCACGCTGTGGCGAAAGCGCCCGAGCTGGCGCTGCTCGCGCGCGAACGCCTTGACCACCCGCACGCCCGAGATGTTCTCCTCGGCCTCGGCGGTCAGCTCGGCGATCCGCTGCTGGACCTCCTGCTGCGCGGGCCGCCCCCGGCGTCCGTAGCGCGCCGCGACGACGATCACGAACGGGATCGGCCACAGCGACAGCGCCGCCAGCCCGGGGTTCAGGAGGAACATCGCCGTCGCGCCGAGCAGGATCGTCAGGCCCGACTGGACCAGGAACACCAGGCCGTAGCCCAGGAAGAACCGCACCGACTGAAGGTCGACGGTGGCGCGCGACATCAGCTGGCCGGTCTGCTGGCCGTCGAAGAAGGCCAGCTCGAGCGACTGCAGGTGCCCGTACATGAGGCCGCGCAGGTCGTACTCGACGCTGAGCGAGACCCGGCCCGCCACCAGCCGGCGTGCGATCGTGAGCGCGAGGCGCAGGAGCCCCGTGACGGCGAGGGCGATGCCCAGGAGCACGAGCGCGTGGCGGTCGTGGTGGCCGGGGCGCACCTGGTCGATCGCGCGGCCGGTCAGCCACGGGAGAGCGACGGTGCCGCCGATGGCCAGCGCGGCGAGGACGAGGGAGGCGATGACGCCGCGGCGGTAGGGGCGCAGGAAGCCGAGCAGTCGCCAGAAGAGTCGCATTACTTCACAAAGGATAGTTGCGGCGGCAACCTGACGGGGCGCCGGCGGGCCACGGGCCCGCTCGTCGGGCCTCAGTTGAGGAAGACGCCCGAGAGCACGGCGTTGAGTCCGGCGGTGAGGGTGACCGCGATGGCTTCGGCGCATAATGCCCGCATGGCGCCCGCTTCCGCCGGCTTATGCGACAGCTGCATGCATCAACGCGTCATTGGCAATACCCGCGGGTCGTCGTTTTCCCTGTGCGAGCGCTCGAAGACCGAACCGGAGGCCTATCCACGCTATCCGCGCACGCCGGTGCAGCAGTGCGAGGGCCACGAGCCTCGAGGAGAGGAAGGCGAGCAGGCGTGAGGGTCCGCACACCGACACCGTAAGCGGCGCGCTGCTACTGGCAGGGCTTCTTGGGGTCGTTCGTCGGCTTCTTGAGCACCAGGAACGCGCCGAGGTCCTGTGCGGGCTGAAACGAGAAGCAGAAGATGCTCGGGTTGGTGACACTCTTGATGAGAGGCAGCTGGGGGGATTCCTGCAGACCGGCGACGGTCGGGGGAGGCGAGGGCAGGGTGAGCGGCAGCGGGCGGTTGAGGGCCGGCTGGAGGACCTCACGTCGGAAGAAGACTGCCCTCTCCTGCTTCTGGCCCTTCGCCGGGGGCATCAGCGCCACCACGCTCTCGACGCCATCGAGATAGCGAAACGAGTACAGCGCCAGCTCGAGCGCCTCGCGGCGCAGGAGGAGGCCGCGCTCGTTGGTCGGCTTGCCACGGCTGATCGCACAGCTCGGGCCGAGTCCGCAGAACGTATAGAGCGCGCTCTTGCCGCCCACGATCCCGATGTTGCGGGCGCCGGCGTCGGCAACCGTGATACGCACCGCCAGGTTGAGCTCGTTGACCTTGAGCGGCCCACCCTTCACGCCCACCATCTGGTCGCCGTCGGCCTGGCGGTAGGTCGGGGCCACGTGGTCTGCGATCTGCTGGGCTCCGTCGCCGATGGCGCTCGAGCGCGGATGCCATGCCGACCAGCGCGTGTCGGGCGCGGGGCCCTGGCCGGCGGCGACGATGAGGCTTGCCGCCACCGCTCCGATAGCGATGCCAAAGAGCGCGCCGAGCACGAGGCGGAACCGATTCGCGTGCTTGGAGGCGATCACCGACGGCTCCGGCGGCGGCGGTGGCGTGGGCGGGGCTTCTTCCTGCTCGGGCTGGTCGCTCATAGCCTCGGCCAGGTCTCTTTGTCGAGCCAGTCCACTGTGGGCTTTACCGGGCGAACGCGGTCGAGGAGCGAGATGACGTCGTCACCATGGAGCTCGCGCTTGTCGACGAGCTCATCGGCGATCGTGTCCAGCGCCCGACGGTTGTGGCGCATGGCGTTGTAGGCCACGACGAAGGCCTCCCCGATGATCTGGGCGGCGAGGCTGCGCTTGGTGGAATCGGTCATCACGCCCGTGAAGCTCTCGGCGTACATGCTGCCGGCCCCGGGGTCCGAGCGGTGAAGGATGGTGTTGCCGATGTGCTCGAGGCGCTTGGCGATCCGTTCGCGCTCGGCCTCCTCCTCCTCCGTGGAGGTGAAGCGGTCGCCGAGGTGCAGCGGCCTGGGCCCCATCGCGGCCGCGCCCACCATCGAGAGGGTGCGAAACGTCGCGCTGTGCACGTCGCCGCCCACCCCGACCGAGTTCTCCTCGTAGAAGACGTGCTCGGCCGCCATCGCGCCGAGGGTCATGATCAGGTTCGCCATCACCTCGCTCTGCCAGACGTTGAAGCGCTCCTCCTTCTCGGCCGATTGGAAGTGACCCAGGGAGCCTCCTCGCTTGCGGACGGTGAGCCGGGTAGCCTCGAGGTTGTCCTGATAGAGGTAGGAGCCGACGGCGTGCCCGGCCTCGTGGATGGCCACCGAGCGGGTTTCCTCGGGGACGTACTCGACCGCTTGCGCGGTGCCGGTCTCGATCGTCGTCATCGCCTCGAGGATGTCCGGGCGCGCGAAGCGGTCGCGGCCCTCGGAATGCGCGTAGGTGAGGGCCATCGAGCAGATCTGCTCGATCATGGCGGGGGAGTACCCGCTGGTGATGCGGGCGAGCTCGTCGCGCCGATGGTCGGTGTCGAGATCGGGCTGGTGATCGACCTTCTCGATGTAGAGGTCGAGGATGTCGCGCCGGTCGTCCTTGGTCGGTGTGCGAAAGAAGATGTGACGGCCCATCCGCCCGGGGCGAATCAGGGCCGGGTCCAGCGACTGCATCGGAGCGTTGGTGGCGCCGATGAAGTAGATCTGCTCCTGGCGCGGCTTGGGCGAGGGCAGCCGCAGCGACCGCTTGCCCAGGCGCCGCGGGAAGACGTACATGGCATCCATGAAGGTGTTGATGCGCTTGGTGAAGAAGCGGCGCATGAACGGGGGCTCGTCGACGCCGTCCATCTGCACGAGCAGCTGGTTGAGCGCCATGCCGCCGCCTCCACCCATCATCCCTCCGGGCATCATGAAGTGGCTGATGCGATCGTTGATGCGGGCGAAGAAGGGCGGATAGGTCGACTGCGGGGGCGCCTCCCGCTGGGCAAACACGTGGTCGCGCCACTCGCGGCTCTCGACGACGACGTCCCCGCTTGCGGTGAGAGAGCCCCAGGGCCCGTAGAACGGACCGGCCGCTGGTGGCTGCTCGGGCAGGTTGAACCCGCCCGCCGCGCCTCCGCCGAGCGCTTGACGCCGCGTGCCCACCGCGTCGATCTCGTCGATGAAGACGATGCACTGGCCGCCCCACTTGCGCGCCATCCGCCGCGCGCGGGCGATCAGGATGAGGACCACGATCACGTCCATCCCGATGAAGGTCTGGGCGAAGCCCGAGCCCGGCATGGTCATGAACGGGCAGTTGAAGCTCGTGGCGATGGCCTTGGAGAGCATGGTCTTCCCCGTGCCCGGGGCGCCGAGGAAGAGCAGGCCGCGCTCACGCTTGCCGCCGGCCTTCTCGAACTCCTCGCCGGCCTGCCACAGTGAGATCACGCGCGTGACCTCCTCCTTGGGCTCCAACTGCCCGCGGACGTCGTCGAGCCGGACGCCCCAGTCGGCGTCGCCCGGCTCGTAGACCTTCATCTGCTTGATCCCGAAGAAGAGAAGCGGGCCGAAGAGGATCGCGAAGTTGATGAAGAACAGCAGCGGCAGCTGCAGTCCGAGGATGAGCAGCGTGGGGAAGAACGAGTTGAAGAGCTCCCCGATCTGGCCGAAGGTTCCGAACAGCGATGTGTTGGTGCCGCCGAGCCTGAGCGCCAGGTTGAGCCCCACGAGGAGGGTGAACATGGCCAGCAGCGCCCAGAGCAGGTGCTTGAAGCGGGTGCGCCAGTACCAGACGCGCCGCCGCTGGACGACGTCGTCCTCGAGCAGCTCCTTCTCCGCGCCATAGAGGTTGGGCGTGGGAATCAGCTTGTGGACGATGACGTCGACCGCGCCGCGGAAGGCGATGACGCCGACGATCGTGCCCAGCAGCGCCCAGTACCACGGCCAGTGGTTCGTCTTTGAAAAGACGATGAACCAGGCGGGGCTCGTCAGTAGCGCCACGGCGGTCGCGGCACGCGTGAGCTTGCGCCACTCGTAGGCGAGCGCGCTGGCCTCCTGGGTCATCCTGGGTCGCAGGCTCGGTGGTGAGTCTTCGGCGTAGGACATTGGGCCTTCTAGGGTACTGCGGGCCGTGAGGCGCTGGATCAGGCGCCCGCCACGATGATCGCGCCCGACGTTACGCGGCAATAAGGCAGGCGGTTTGCCGCGGGGTTGCGCAAGCGCGACGCATCTTGTGCTGGGGGCCGGGGGGAGCCTTTCGGCGATTCGCCGATCGGACAATCCGTCTGAAGGGTTGTCCGATTACGAATTCGCGGAGAAGCCCCCCGCGCGGGCGCGCCCTCTACCCGGCGTTGCGATCCGGGCGCCGGGTGAGGAACCAGATGCCCTTGTTGACCTTCTGGATCCCGCCCATGTCCTCACTCGTGTAGGTCGCGTCGACCTTCACGAGACGGTGTCGCTTGAGCCGGTTGAGCATCCACCGGGGAAGCGGCACCCGGACGCGCGGCGTGTCGTTGGCCGCGAGGATGTAGCCGGCGCTGGCAACCCTGCGTCCGCTGCGCAGCTTGAGCGCGATGGTGCCGTGGCAGATGCGGAACGTGAGGTACGGGCACGTCGTGCGCAGGTAGGCGGCACCGGAGTTGGTGACCGCGCCGGTGTGGCTGAGCTCCAAGCCACAGCCGAAGTTGTGGTTGCGCGTGACGCGCTGATAGCAGGGCATCGCGCCGCGGAAGGGGAGGATGCGCCCGATCCGCCCGCCCTCCGTGTACCAGACGTTTCCGTCGGGGCCCACCGTGACGCCGCCGGGCGTGCCGTGGGTGTTGAACAGACGGGTATCGCCCGTCGGCACGGTCTGGATGCGAAACCAGCAGGCCGCCGGGTTCTGGTGCGCGCAGCCCCACCCACTCGGGCGGCTGGGGCCGAAGCTCTGCGTCGCCATGCGGGTGACCCAGCTTCCTCCGCCGTCATTCTGGGTCGAGATCCACAGGTTCGCGCTGCCCGGGCCGCGCACCAGGTCCACCGGGCGCCCGGTCACGCCGAAGCGCGTCACCTGACCGCCCGCATCGACGCGGCCCACCGCGGCGGCGGGGCTCGAGCTGTACCACAGGGACCCGTCGGCAGCGGCGGTGATGCCGCCGTCGGCCGGCAGGTCGCCGGGTACGCCGACGCGGCTGGCGTGACCGTCCGTGGTGACGCGGATCAGGGTCGACCCACCCGCGATCCACAGGGCGCCGTCGCCGCCGACCGCGATCCCGTGGCTTTCCCCGCGCGCGGTGGCGGTGCTGGCGGCGGCCTGGCCGAGGAGCTTGTTGGCCACGCCCAGGAGGGTGTCCAGCGGCGGCAGCGACAGCAGACCGTTGCTCGGCACGGCCGGCGTATTCACGAGCGCGATGATCGACACCCCGCCCTGGGGGGTAACGCGGACCGCGAGCGAGCCGCCGGCCACCCACAGCGCGCCGTCGGGGCCCGCCACGATGCCGGTGGCATGCAGCGCGGGCACGGGGAACTCGGTCACCTGGCCGCCGGAGGTCACGCGGCCTATGCGCCCCTCACCCGCGTACCACACGTTGCCATCCGGGCCCGGGGTAAGCGCGTTGGGCATCGTGCCGGCGGGCATCGGGAAGCGCTGCGTCTGTCCCGATGTGCTCATCTTCGCCACGGAGAGCCCATTGTCAGAGACGAAGAACCACAGGTTGCCGTCCGGCCCCGCCGCGATGGGCCGCCCCGCCTGCCCTGCTGGGAGGGCGAAGAACGAGCACAGGCTCGGGTTGCGGTCCTCCTTGAGGCCGATGTCGTAGCCCTGGGTGCAGCGCTGAGCCGCTGCCGTGCCCGGCCAGGCGAGAC
The DNA here is from genome assembly GCA_038231895.1 of Solirubrobacterales bacterium. Classification (GTDB taxonomy): domain Bacteria; phylum Actinomycetota; class Thermoleophilia; order Solirubrobacterales; family Solirubrobacteraceae; genus JALYZC01. The sequence continues at coordinate 9,835 of JBBSIW010000022.1, forward strand.
CGGCGAAGACCAGGATCGCGAGTATGACGAGCTTGGTTGGAGAGATCCGCATGCCGCACCGACAGTATCGACACCCCCGCGGGTGCTCTTGAGGTGCTGCAGCGCGGGGTGGACGGCGCTATCCTCGTGACAAGCGCAACTTTCCGGGGACGCCGGGGTTGTGGCTGCAATCGCAGGTGTTCTTGACCCACGGAGCTGTATCCCAGCGCTAGAATCGCAGAGGTAGCTGTGCTCGGAAGCCCTACCCGTACCTTCATCTGCATGGATGCGCAGGATCGCCGAGACCGACTCGTGCGCCTGCTGGCCGCCTATGGCCAGCTCGACGTCGTCGGAGCCGATGTCGCGGACCATCGCGCCCTGAGGTCCATCATCGCGCGACGCCCCGGGCTCGTGCTCATGGCGCCGAGGGTCGACGCGGTGGGCAAGGCGGCATGGCTCACCCGACGGGTGCACCACGCGCTCCCCGACTGCGCCGTCGTCGCCGCTGCCGGTGAAGGACCGGACCTGCGGCCGGCCGGTGAGCTCAGCGGGGATCGCTGCCTACCCGTGGACGCGCCTCTCACCGATCTCATCGAGGCGGCGTTGCACGCCGCCCGCCCTCACGAGGTCGCGGTCGCCGGCGGCGCGAGGTCGCGCCGCGGGTGAAGCGCCGCCTCGTCCACCTCTTTCAGAAGTACCTCCTCAACCCCCCGGTACGCCTGTCGATAGCCAAGGGCATCGTTCCGCCCGGCTACGCGCTGCTCGAGACCGTGGGGCGCAAGACCGGCAAGCCCCGCTCCACCCCGGTAGGCAGCGCGCTGGAGGGCGACACGGTATGGATCGTCGCCGAGTACGGGCGCACCGCGAGCTACGTGCGCAACATCGAGGGCAACGCCAGGGTGAGGATCAAGCTTCGCCGGGGCGGGGGGGTGGAGTGGCGGGCCGGGACTGCCCAGCTCCTGCCGGATGACGATCCGCGCGAGCGTCAGCGCATCCTCTCGCGGGGACATCCGGGTCGGGCCTTGAACGCCTTCGTCGTGCGCACGGTGGGCACGGAGCTGCTCACGGTCCGGATCGACCTCGACCCGCCCGGCGCTACTTCGAGCACTGCATGAACCCGAGCAGCGCGGCTTTCGCCTTGCTCTGCTGGAGCACGGTGTTCTCCTCTTGGACGAGCGCGTTGAAGCTCCCCGGGGACTTTGCCGCTGCGGCGGCGCTCTGGCGGGCGATCACGCGGCCCAGCTGGTCGATCGCTGAGACCCACTCCTTGTAGTCGGCGCGCTTGGCGCTGGGCGCCTCCACCGCCTTGAGCTTGCCGTGAGTCTTGCGAACCACCACCACGACTTGCCCGGTGTAGCGGCCGTTGGCGGCCAGATCGGAGGGAGGCGGAGGTGGGATCGCGGCCAGCTCCTGGGAGGAGCGCTTGCAGATGCCGTCGACCGTGGACCGAAACTTGGCGTCGGAGACCTTGCCTCCTCCGCAGCCGACGAGGACCAGGACCAGGCCGGCGAACGCCAGCGCGCTAGCGAAAGACCGCGATCGCACGACTGTAGGTGGTCGCGTGGGTCACCGGGTCGCGCCAGCCGATCCGGATGCGACCGGAAGCCGGGACCGACACGTCCTGGTCTACATAGCCGCGCGCCGACGCTGCGCTTGCGTTGCCCACCGTGGCGAACGGCCGCCCGGCGCGCCCGAACTGGATCATCGCCGAGCGAACTCCGCTGCGACGTCCCGGACGCAGGAGCCCCCACACGCGAAAGCGTCCGCTGGGAGACGTCGTCTGCGGTATCCAGATCGGCGTGCGATAGGCCCCGTAGGCCGGCTTGAGGCGTCCACTGCTCTGCACCAGACCGGTGTGAAACAACTCTACGTTGGGGTAGTCGCCGAGCAGGAACTGCGAGAAGGAGGCCACGCGGGGATTGCGGTAGGTCATGAACTCGGCCTGGTTGAGGTACTGCGCTTGGCGCTGCAGCGGCAGGCCGATCGGGTTCGGGGGGCGGCTCTCGTAGCCGAACTCCGTGTTGTAGATGAGCAGCCGCCGCTTGCTCCTGTAGCCGCGGAAGATCCCGTCGAGGGTCGAGGTGAGCCGCGGCAGGTCCGCGGTGCTCACAGCGTCGATCTCCGAAGGGGTCGTCGGCGAGTAGCGCAGCTCGTAGGGATGGTGGGCGAATCCGCTGGTCGAGAACAGGGCGGGGTGCGCGGCGCGGAAACCGGCCCCTCCGGGGCTCGTGGGGCAGGCCCGAGCCTCGGCCGCGAGCCCTCGCAGCGGCCGCAGATCGGCTCCCATGCAGTACAGGGCGCGGATGAAGCGCAGGGGCCGGATCGACCGGGAGGCGGCCGGCTGCGCCTTGGCCTGGGGGGACGTCTCGCCGATCAGGATGGTGTCGGTGCCCGGACTGTGCGCGGTCCGCGACAGCGCGCTCCATGCCGAATCGAGCAGGCTGCGGTACATCACCGCGGATCGCTCCACCCACTGGTGACGGCTGCGCTGCCATACCGGAGCCAGGAAGTGGATCCCGTTGGGCTCGTTCCAGATGGACCAGTAGGAGACGCGCGGCACCAGCTGGCCGTCGGTGCCGCGGTATAGGCCGCTGTAGCGGCGACCGAGCGCCTCCACGAAGCGTCCGAATTCGAGCGCGGACGGGCGAAAATGGCCGGTGAACGGCGGATAGGAGCTCCGCCCCCCCGCCCACGTGGGCACCGGACCCGAGACGTTGAAGTTCACCCCGATCCCGCGCGCCGCTGCGAGGCGCACCAGCGTGTCGTAGCGTGCCCAGCCCGGGGCGGGGTAGACGGCCGGATCGCCCGTATTGACGTTCGGGCGCCGCCCCGAGGTGGGGTCGGGGGCCACGTCGCGCCAGAACACCGTTGCGCGGATGCGATCGACGCCCAGATAGACCAGGGTGTCAAGCGTGCGTGCGGTCGCGGCGGGGGAGCGGAAGATCAGGAGCGAGTCGTCCTGGAACATGGACTCCTGGCCGCGCGCGGCCGACGCCGGAGCGGCGGCGACGGCTGCGAGGACCGCGAGCGCGGAAGCCGCGGCCAGCCAGCACTGCAGGCGCTGCCTGAATCCGTTCATGATCCACCCAGGATAGGAATGAGGTTGCGCGCACGGCGGGGAGGGCCCTTGCCGGTGCGACCCGCCATTGTCACAGAGCCGAGGCTCGGCCGTCCGAGGCGCTGTCGCGGTGGCGCGAGCGCGGTCGGTCCACCCGGCGTGGTGCGTGTCCGAGGAGCACGGGGTGGGCTTGCTTTCGGGCCATTCGGCAATCGGACAGTCGTGCGGCTCGATTGTCCGATAGGCGAATCCGAGAAATTAGACCGCCGCCCCCCCGCTCGAGTTTCGGGATTTTCGGGCCGGTGAGGGCCTGGTGATGATCGTCGGCGCGGGTGGCGTCGGCGGCGGTTTGGGCGGTTGAGCAGGGAGAAGCGGCGGCGACCCCGAACGGGTGGGCGATCAAGTCCATCGGGCCTC
>JBBSIW010000023.1:0-13212 GCA_038231895.1 Solirubrobacterales bacterium
GAGCGCGTGGGCGCGTAGTTGCAGCGGGTGTCGTACTTGATCGCCAGGCGCACCTTGATCGCGGAGTGCCCGCGGCGCAGCTTGCCAAGCAGCTGGCGTCCCTTCTTGGTCAGGTTGACCTTGATCGTCAGCCGCCGCGCCTGGGTGAACGTGTGCTTGGCGAAGGCGACGGTCACCTGGTGGGGCCCCTTGAGGGCGATGAACGCGGTGCCGGGGCGGATCGCGTTGAACGACATGCTGAATCCGCCGTGCGCGAGCAGGTTGCGCGACCGCGAGCGGCTGACCTGGCGGGCGGTGTTGTTGACCGCCGAGGTGAGGATCGGGCCCTCGCGGCCCACTAGCGGCGGCTGACTGCACGCCGAAGGCGCCGCCGTTGGGGCAGGGACCGCGGCCGCCGGTGCCGGCGGTGCCGCCGGGACGTTGGAGTAGAAGAAGAACTCCCGGCCCACGTCCTTGACGCACCCGGGCGTGGACGCCTGGCAGTTCAACGCCGAGGGGCCCACGTCGGTGAACGGCGCGCCGGCCACGTAGTCGGGCTCGCCGTCGCCATTGAGGTCACCGGGTGAGACGTTGGTCCAACCCAGGTTGGACCCGTTGTTGTTGTTTTCCCCGGGCTGAGCGTCGCTCGCGGGCAGCTCCAGCGACTTCAGCAGCGATCCGTCCTTGCCGTTGAAGATGTAGGTGCCGCCACTCTGGTTGATATCCGTCCCACCGACGTGGTGAGGCGACTGGCCAGCGTAGAGGTCGGGCGTGCCGTCCTTGTTGTAGTCGGTCCGGCTGAGCGAGAAGGCGAACTGTCCGCCCGCCGTCGGGGTCGGGTCCAGGACCTCGTAGAGCAGCCTGCCGTCGGCGCCGCTGAACACCCAGCCCCGGCCCGCCGAGTCCTGTCCAGCCGGACCGTTTTGACCAAACCCGTTGGCGTAGTAGTCGGCCTTGCCGTCGCCGTTGACGTCGCCGGGCGCGAGCGGCTCTGCGTCTTGGAAACCAAAGGTCGCGCCCTCCTGCGGCACTGGGTCGTCAGTGCGGCGGATGAACGCACCGGTCCTGCCGTTGAACACGTACTCCGCGCCCTGGCCCTTGTTGCAGGTCGGGGGCGCCGGGTTAGCGCACGGGCCCTTGGTGGCGGTGTCGTAGTTGAAGCTCGAGGCGTCTACGAGGGCATCGGCGACGCCGTCGCCGGTGACGTCTCCAAAGCCCTGCACGGCAAGGCCGAAGCCGCCGCATGGAGTGACGCCCGACCCGGTGCCGCCGCACTTATTCGGCGCCGGGACCTGGTCGGCAGGCGGGACGTTGAGGGTCTTCAGCAGACCAGATGCGCCTCCAGCGTGATCGCTCGCCTTCCCGGAGAAGATGAACGCCTCACCCTCGTCGGGATGACAGCCTGCGGGAACGTCCACGGCCGCCAGCCGCCTTCCGGTGAGCGGATCGTTGCCGCAGCCCCCTACTGTCCCCTCCGGCTGGTTGCCTGTGGTCACGTCGTTGGCCGAAGCGCCGACGATCACGTCCGCGACACCATCTGCGTTGTAGTCACCTGCCCGACCGATCCGCGAGCCGAAGCGCGCGAAGCCCTGGGCGTGCGGGTTGTTCAGGGCGTAGAGCGTCTGCCCGTTGGTGCCGCTGAACACCCACGCCTTGCCCTGATCCTGGTTGCACGGCGGGAGGTTGCCGGTCGCGGGCGCCGTACAAGGTGTTCCGTCCGCCAGCGTGTCCTGGGCATCGGTGCCAGCCGCGAAGTCGGCCTTGCCGTCGCCGTTGACATCGCCGATGACCGAGATGAAGAAGCCGAAGTTCGCGTTCGCCTGGATCTCGGGAGAGGTGATGGAGTACATGAAGTTGCGGGTGGCGCCGTCCTGCATGTACACCTTGCCGGCATTCGCCAAACCGCCGAAGTCCTCGCTGAGGTCGGCCATCAGGATCTCATTCTTGCCGTCGCCGTTGAGATCGGGCACCGTCGCCAAGCGCTCCGACCAACGGCCCGTGGCCTGCGGGTCCAGAGACTCGACGCGAGTGAAGTTCGTGCTGTAGTCGGTAAAAGGCGACGCGGCCATGCCGCTCGAAACGCCGAATGTCAATGTGCCCGCAAAGGCGGCGACCGCAGCGAGGAAGCCGATGGCAAGACGGGCTCTCCCGCCTGCGCTTCGAGTGGTGCGCCTTCCAAATACGCCCGTAAAGCGAGCCGAGCTAGCCATGGTCACGTTGCTTTGCCTCCCTGATTGTGGGGCGTACCGCCCCGGCTCTACCCCTGAAACTGGACCTTTGCGGCGCATAAAGCTAGCAGGGGGATCGCCATCCGGTAAGTGCGCGGTGCATCTACTACGGCAGCCAGCGGACGGCCTCGGTCGCGGCAGCTCGGCTGATATCCGGTAGCTTCCTCTCACACCTCATGGAATCGGTTCGCTTGATGTGTTGGTGTCGAGGCTGCGTCAGCGGACTGCACCTGCCTGCGTTCGCGGCGGCAGATGGCGACTTGTTTGCCCAGCAGGGGCTTGAGGTCGAGTTCGTGGACCTCGTGTCCCCTGGGGATCGCAGCCTGCGCGGGTACGCGGCGACGCTCGAGGCGCTGACCGCCGGTGAGGCGGACTTTGCGCTGAGCTCCGTTGCCTACCTGCTCGCCGGTCAGACCGAGACCCACGGATCCGTCGGGTCTCGATTCGCCGCGGTGTTTCACCAGCGCAACCCGATCGCCGGAATGGTGCTCGAGGATTCGGACTTGCGCGAGCCCGAGGATCTGGTGGGACGCAAGATGGCTGGGCGGGACGGCAGCTGGTTCGCCCGGGAGCTCGAGGGTGCGCTCGCATACATGGACTTGGGGGCCCCAACGGTCGTGAAGCCGACTGGCGACTACCGGGAGGCGCTTCGACAGGGCGAGATCGACGTGATCCCTGCCTGGGTCGACATGACGCCCGGCTATCGGGCAGGGCTGCCGATTCGTGCGGTACCGCTCGACATCGAGGTCTACGCCACCGGACTCGTCGCGGCGGACCGGCTCCCGCTGGAGCTGGTGGCGCGGATGCGCGACGCATTGACCGCTGGATACGAGCTTCAGCGCGAGCAGCCAGAAGTCGGGATCACAGCATTCAGACGCCGGTTTCCGAACATCTCCGAGGACCATCTGCGCATCGGCTGGTCGGCACTGGAGCCTTACGCCTTCGATGGACCCACGCCCGGTTCGATGGACGCCAAGCGCTGGACCGCAACGATCGAATACACCGCCGCCGCGCACGGTCTGTCTGAATTCCCGGCTGAGCGCATCTACCGCCCAGAGCTACTCGCGACAGCTCCGGAGCTGACACCCGCATAGCGGCACCAAACCCCAGGGTGCGTCATTGTCAGCAACCGTCGTCGCTGTGCAGGCGTTTTTCAGTGGGCCGTGGAGGAATCGAACCTCCAACCTTGGGATTAAGAGTCCCCTGCTCTGCCAGTTGAGCTAACGGCCCGCAAGGGGCGGAGATGTTAGCGGCCGCCGTCGGACCGTCAGAGGGTTACTGGCCCGTGGCAGACGAGGTCGGAGCAGGCGCCGGGGCGCCCCCGGCGGTGCCCTGCGGCTTCTTGGCCTGGTCGAGGAGCAGCTTGGTCTGGGTCTTTCGCGCGGCGGGGGTCAGCTGCAGCGTCTTGGCCGCGGCGAGGTCGCCTCGCCGCTTGTCCTTTGCCGCGTAGGCGAAGACCGCCAGCTGGTAGTAGCCCTGGGCGCTGGGACGACTCTGGGTGACGATCTCGGCCGCCTTGGCGCCCTGGATCGGGTCATTGAGCGCGGATGGGCTGTAGGCCTGGACCATGAGCGTGGCCAGCGCGTCGTCGGGCTTGGCGGGGTTGAGCGCCAGATAGCGCTGCCAGGCGGTGGCGGAGGCTTGGAGTGCCCGGCGGCCCTTGTCGGTGAACTGGCCGGTCTTCTGATCGAAGTTGGCGCCCTGACCGGCCTGCTGGAAGCGCGCCCTGGTCAACGTCGCCAGCGCCGCGCTGTCGTTGGGATTGACCTTGAGCCGCTTCTCGGCCTGCTTGATCTGGCCGGCAAACACGTCGTTGCTGCCGCCGCTCGTCGTGTTGTTACTGCCGTTGGTCAGTCCGAGGGCGTCGAACAGGCCACCGGAAGAGCTCCCTCCGATGCCGAAGAACACGAGGCCGCCGCCCATGAGGATGGCGAGGGCCACGTAGATCACCTGGATCGTCCGGCGGCGGCCGCGGCCCCTGAGGTCGAAGAGCATTTCAGATCAGTTGGAGTCGTCGAACCGGTCGGTCTCTTCGAGCGCGAGCGCATCCGCCTCGGCCGTGCGGCGGTCGAAGCGCTCGACCCAAGTCGCAAGCAGGATACTCACGCCGTAGAGGATCAGCATGGGGACCATCTCGATGATCGTCGTAACCGGGTCGGTGCCAGGGAGGAGGACCGCGACGACAGCGATGCCCACCACCGAGACGCGCCAGTGCTTTCTGAGCTGTTGGGGCGTGACGACCCCCAGGCGCGTGAGCGCGAGGACGCCTACGGGAAGCTGGAACAACGCGCCCATGACGATCAGGGTCAGCACGCTGAAGCTGTACAGGCTCTTGGCCTGCACGAGCACGTCGAACTCTCCGGTGTTGAAGTTCTGCAGGAACCCGATGGCCGCCGGGAGCACGAGGAAGTACCCGAAGACCACGCCCCCCACGAACAGGAAAGGGATCATCAACATCAGCGGCAGCGCCACTCGACGCTCGCGCGGGCTGAAGGCAGGGAGCACGAACGCGTAGCCCTGGAACAGGATGATCGGGAAGGCCAGCAGCAGCGCGAAGTAGCCGGCGACCGTCAGCGTCTGGCTGAAGGGCTCGCCGAGCCCGAGCGTCACGGGTTGGCGGCCGGTGACGTCGTGGGGCGCCGCCCGCAGCGCCGCCGCATTGGCCTTGGCCGCATCGAACATCGCGGCGCGCTCGTCGACGCTCAGCCCCGCCTGGCTGCGCGACAGGCGGCTGAAGGCCTTCTCGTTCTTGTCGAGCGAGTCGCGCAGCTTGACGCTGAAGCGCTCCGCCTCGCCCAGGGGGCCCGATGCCTTCTTGGCCGCCTCCTTGGTCGACTCCTTCAGCGGCGCGTTGAGGATGCTCAGCACCGCATGGTTCTGCCAGAACGCGAACGCGAAGGCCACTCCCAGCGCGACCACGCAGATGATCAGCCGGCTGCGAAGCTCGTCGAGGTGATCGACGAGACTGAGCCGGTCGTCGTGACCGATCGGCCGCAGCGTGGCCATGATGGGCGTCGGGGCTAGAGCCGCCGCTCGCCGGCGGCGTCACCGTCGGCAGCGGGTGTCTTCGCGGCGACGGGCGCAGGCTCGCTGCTCGGCGCGGTGGTCGCCGCCGGCGGAGGCGTCAGGCGTGCATCGTCCTCCTCGTCGTCGGACTTCTTAGCGATCGAGTCCTTGAACTCGCGCATCCCCGTGCCCAGCGACCGGCCGATGCCCGGCAGACGCTTGGGACCCAAGATGAGCACGACGATGCCGAGGATGATGATGAGCCCGGGGATCCCGATGGTGCTGAACACGAACCGTCTCCAAGTGGGGGGACACAGCGTACCGCTTCGCTCTCTGCGTACCGCTGGGGCCTGTGGATCAATTGGAGTCAAGTTCCGGGCGCGCACGGTCGATGAAGCACCTACCGAGGATCGCATGAGCGCCCGATCAGACCAGCCCCACGCAGTGCGCCGCGTCGTGCTTCCAAGCGGCAAGACCATCGAGGTCGTCTACTTTGCCGATGGTGCGTCCGAGCGCGCCGAGGTCACCTCCCCTGCAACGGCCCAGCTGCATCTCTGTCCCGAGTGCACCTCCGACCTCGTGTACCCCACGGAGTGGGAGGAAGTTGACGAAGACCATTGGTCACTGACGCTGCGCTGCCCCAACTGCGAGTGGCGAGATCAGGGAAGCTATGACCACGCCACCGTCGAGCGGCTCGACGAGGAGCTCGACCGCGGCACGCACGCCGTCGTCACCGACCTCAAGGCGCTTGTGCACGCCAACATGGAGACGGACGTCGCCCGCTTCGTGGCGGCGCTGGACGCAGATCACATCTGGCCGATCGACTTCTAGTCTAGGCACCGCCTAGGAATAGCGCTCCACCACGCCGTCGGCCACGAGCCCCAGGGCGCTGCGCTGCGAGCGCGGAAGCGCGGGCAGTCCGGCCCTCGCCTGGTCGGCCATGGCCAGCGCCCGGGCCTTGGCCTCCGCCAGCGCGCCCGTCGCCTCGATGCGGTCACAGACCTCGGCGGCCTGCTCCGGAGTCGCGATCGAGCGCACGTCCAACTCCGCCAGCTCCGAGTCGCGTTCGCGAGCGAGGATGAGCGGCAACGTCACCGTCCCGTCGAGCAGGTCGGCTCCTCGGTGCTTGCCCGTGCGCTCGGCGGGCCCGGAGACATCGAGCACGTCATCGAGCAGCTGGAAGGCCAGCCCGATCCTGCGCCCGAACGCGCCGAGCTCGCCGACGTTTCGCCGCTCACCGGCGCCGGCCTCGAGCGCCCCCAGCTCACACGCCGCCTCGAACAGGCTGGCGGTCTTGAGCTCGCAGCGCTTCAGGTAGCGCTGCACCGTCACAGCCCGGAAGGCGTCCTCGCGCTGGAGCAGCTCCCCGAGGGCCAGAGCGGAGCTGGCCGCCGAGAGCAACCGCACGGCGTCGGGGCTTGTGTTGACGGCCAGCTCGGCGAACGCGCGGGAGAAGAGCAGGTCGCCCGTGGCCGTGGCGATCGCCCGGCCCGCCTCGGCCACCACGGTGGGTCGGCCGCGGCGCAGCGGGGCCGCGTCGAGCACATCGTCGTGCACCAAGGTGGCGCTGTGAACCAGCTCGACCGACACGGCCGCGCGGAGCATGCCGTCCCGGTCGTGGACCTCGTCGCCGGCGGCCACGAACACGAGCAGTGGACGCAGGCGCTTGCCGCCGGCCGCGATGGTGTCGCCACCGTGGCGGGCGAGCACCGGCCCATGGCCGCCGGCCAGCTCGTCCAGGCGCTCCTCGAGGCGCGCCATGAGGGCCGGGATGTGCGCACCCCCGGCTTGGACGACGGCGTCGACCGTGGGGGCGAGCGCCATCACGCGACCTCCCCGACGTGCAGGGCGATGATTCCCCCGGCGGTGAGGACGTAGCGGATCCGATGCAGGCCGGCGTCGGCCATCGCCGCCGCCAGCGCGTTCGGGCCGGGGAAGCGCTTCACGGAGCTCGGTAGGTACTCGTAGGCGTCGGAGGCGCCCGCGATGCGCCCCAGCCCGGGCACGACCCGGTCGAACCACAGCGAGTAGAACCACGACAAGGGCGGACGACGCGGCGTCGTGATCTCCAGGATCACCACGCGTCCACCGGGCCGCACGACGCGGGCCATCTCCGCAAGCCCGCCCGCAAGGTTCGAGAAGTTGCGGGCGCCGAAGCCGACCGTCGCGGCATCGAAGCCGTCATCCGCGTAGCCGAGCTCGAGCGCGTTGCCCCACTCAAAGCGGACGTCGGGGCGCCCAGCCGCCTTTTCGCGCGCCCGTTCCAACATCGCCTCGGCGAAGTCGGTGCCGATCACCTCGCCTCCCGGCGCGACGCGTCGCGTGAGCTCGAATGCCAGATCGCCCGTTCCGGTCGCCACGTCGAGCACGCGATCGCCGGGCCCGACCCGCGCGAGGTCGGCTGCGCGCGAGCGCCAGCGATCGTCGAGGCCCGCCGTCATGACCCCGTTCATGCGGTCATAGACACCGGCGATGCGATCGAACATCGCGCGCACCTGGCCCTCCTCGAGGGTGCCGCTCACACTGGCCACGTCGCGCTCGCCGCGGCCGCTACTTCAAGGCGCCGAGGAAGTCGACCAGGTTCTTGAACTTCTCCGGCGGCAGGCTGCCGTAGGGGGGCATCGGCGAGGTGGGGTTGCGCAGCGTGCGCGCGATCGCCTCGGGAGCCAGTCGCTTGGCGACGTGCGTGAGGTCGGGCCCCGGCCCGTCGTGTCCGTTCTCCCCGAACTTGTGGCACGCCGTGCAGCCCGCCTGTGCGGCGACCAGCTTGCCCGGCTCGTACTGCTTGGGTGTCTGGAGCTCGATCTTGTCCGGCGATCCGGCGACGCCTCCCGCGTAGGTCAGGTAGCCCATGGCCAGGATCGTGAGGATGCCCGCGATGGTGGCGACCGGGCGGCGCTCGGGGCGGCGCTCGGGGCTGCGATCGTAGAACGGCAGCAGGAGGAGCAGGATCATCGCCAGCGTGGGGATGCCGATCGTGGCAAGCGGGGTGAAGAACGCCGGCTTGATGACGCGCAGCAGCTCGAAGAGGAAGAAGAAGTACCAGTCCGGCCGAGGGACGACGGTGGTGCTGGTGGGGTCAGCCTTGGGGCCGAGCTCTGCCCCAAACACGAGAGCCATCGCGATGATGAGCGCCACCGTCACGGCGGCCATCGCCCCGTCCTTGGCCACCGAGTAGGGGAAGAACGGCTTGCCCTGAGCCTTGAGGACGGAGTACTCGCGAAGGTAGCCCTCCTTCTCGCGCTGGTTCACGCGCTCATCAGCCCACTAGACCGCTGCCTTGCGCAGCTCTTCCTTGGACTCCACTTTCTGCCACGGGGGAGCGGTGACGCCGAGCTTGGCCACCAGGTAGAGGTGCGCCCCGATCAGCGCAGCGATCGCACCGGGCAGGACGAGCATGTGCATTGCGTAGAACCGCGAGAGCGTCGTCGCCCCGAACTCGGTGCCCGCGCGCAGGAAGTCGGCGAGGTAGGGGCCCATAAAGGGCGCGGACCCGACGATGTTGTCGGCCACGATCGTCGCCCACAGCGCGCGCTGGTCGAACGGAAGCAGGTAGCCGGTGAGGCCCATCATCATGGTCAGGATCACCAGCACCACGCCGACGACCCAGTTGAGCTCACGCGGGTACTTGTAGGCCCCGAAGAAGAACGTGCGCCCCATGTGCAGGAAGATCATGATGATCATCACCGTCGAGCCCCACTTGTGCATCCCGCGCACGAACTGACCGAGGAACACCTCGTTGGTGACGTAGCGCAGGGAGTCGTAGGCCTTCGTGGTGGACGGGTCGTAGTACATCGCCAGCACGACGCCGGTCACCGCCTGCGAGACGAACGCGATCATCGTCGCCGACCCCAGCGTGTAGAACCAGTTGACCCCCTTGGGGATCTTGCGGAACATCATCCAGCGCAGGCCGCCGGACATGGACGTGCGCTCGTCGACCCAGTCCATGGCGGAGACGCCCGCCTCGGGCTGGTCGACCGGCGTGGGCTGGCCGTTGGCCTCGCCGGGCCGCTTGGGCTTGGGCCGCAGCGCAGCGGGGCGCGGGGGGGTCGGGAGCTTGAGCTTGGCCATCAGCTCTTCGCGCCCTTCGGTCGCGGCACGGTGTCGAAGCGCTTGGGGTAGAGGTACTGCCCGATCCCGTCCAGCGGCTGGGCGGGGTCGCGCGGGGAGAAGCGGCGCAGCTGGCTGTTGACGCTGTAGCGCGGCCCGATCATCAGCCGACCGTTGCGCACCTGCGTGTAGAAGCGATCGAGCGGGCGCACGGGCGGGCCGCCGTCGCGCTTGCCCGCAAAGTCATAGCGGCCGCCGTGGCACGGACAGACGAACAGCCTGGAGGTCTCCTTGTACGCGATGGGGCAGCCCAGGTGCATGCACTTGCTCGAGAGCGCGAGGTAGTTGTCGTACTGGTCCTTGGGTGGCTGGTCGAGCTGCGGGTTGTGCTTGCGGACGTAGATCGTCGTCTTGCCCGCCTCGCCGGAGTTCGGGACCTGCGTGAACACGCGGGGAACGTAGGTGTCGGAGGGGAAGTCGCTCGCCAGGCCCACGTCCGTCCAGGAGATGCGGGGGCGATGCAGGATCGGGCCGAGCGCGAAGCCGATGGCGGGCAGAGCGAATCCCGCGGCGGCGATCCCGCCCACGGCATGCGCGCTCCCGACCATGAAGCGTCGCCGGTTGACCGTCTCTCCGGCAAAGGCGCCAGGGATCCCCCGATCCTCGGTGGTTGGGGACTGCGCTTCTTCATGACGGTCGGCCACTGGCTGCTCCTGGACAGGGCGGTGAATTCAACCGCCCTGACACCTTATCGTCAACAAAGCTACGCACGCCACGAGCTGCGCGGTCACGGCGCCTACGCGCTCTCGGACCCATTTTCGCGTACGCGTCGCGCCGCCGCTCGCAGCAGGGCGGCCCCAGCCGGGTCACCGGCACGGGTGCGGGCCTTCGCGTTCTCATGCTCGGCGCTCACGCCCCACCCGACCGCCACGGCTCCACCCTCCCAGACCGCATCTGCCAGGTCCTGGTCGCAGCGTGCGTGCGCGGCGGCGCTGAGGGAGATGACGTCGGCCAGCTCGGCCACCGCGTCCAGATCCCCGAGGTCGGCGAGCTCGGCCAGGCCGATCGCGTAGAGCCGATCGCCCGCGAGGAGGGCGAGGTCGGGATCGTGCGCAACGATCATGCGACCCTGGCGGTAGTGGAGCAGGTACCCCTCGCGGATGGCCTCCACAAGGAACTCGTAGCGCGGGCGGTCGGCCCCGGCGCGTGGACCGGACGCCGCCAACGCGCCGTGGGGGGACGCGTGCTCGGCGGCCACGCTCATGGGCTCGGCGGCGCGGGCCAGCAGCCCGCCCGAGGCCTGCACGACGACGGCGAGCCGCTCCAGCGCAGCGCTCATCCGGCCTCTCCGAACGCGTGGCTCGCCGCCTCGACCGTGCGGTCGATGTGCTCGTCGGTGTGGGCAAGCGAGGGAAACCACGCCTCGAACTGCGACGCGGGCGGGTAGACGCCCCTGGCGAGAAGCGCCCGGCACCAGCTGGCGTAAGCGTCGGTGTCGCACGCTGCGGCTCCTGCGTAGTCGCCCACCGGTTCGGCGCTGAAGAACACGGTGAGCAGGCCGGGCTTCGAAGCCACCCGCACGGGACGTCCTTCGGCCGCGGCGGCAAGCCCCTCGGCCAGGCGCGTGGTGATGGACGCAAGCTCCGCGTAGGCCCCAGCGTCGAGCAGTGCCAGCGAGGCCAGGCCCGCGGCCACGGCGAGCGGATTGCCCGACAGCGTGCCCGCCTGGTAGACGTCGCCCGCGGGGGCGATGCGCTCCATCAACGCGCGCGGTCCGCCAAAGGCCGCGGCGGGCAGGCCCCCGCCGAGCACCTTGCCCATGATCGTGAGATCGGGCCGGACGCGCTCCAGCTCCTGCGCGCCGCCACGCGCCACACGGAATCCGCTGATCACCTCGTCGAACACCAGGAGGCAGCCGTTCTCGTCGGCGCCCCGCCGGAGCGCCTCGAGAAAGCCGGGGGCGGGTGCAACCAGGCCCATGTTGGCCGGGTAGGGCTCGGCGAGGATGGCGGCGAGGTCGTGCTCGCGGACAGCGGCCTCGACCGCCTCGCCATCGTTCCAGGGCACGACCACCGTGGCCGCGGCGGCGGCGGCGGGAACGCCCGGGCTGGCCGGGATCGCGGCGGTGGCCAGACCCGAGCCGGAGTCGGCCAGCAGACCGTCGACGTGACCGTGGTAGGCGCCGGCGAACTTGAGCACCTTGTCACGGCCGGTCGCCGCGCGGGCCAGGCGCACGGCGCTCATGCAGGCCTCGGTGCCCGAAGAGGTCATCCGAACCATCTCCACCGCGGGCATGCGTGTGGCGATCTCCTCGGCGAGCGCCACCTCGCCGGCGGTCGGCGCGCCGAAGCTCGTGCCCTGTGCCGCCGCCCGGCCGATCGCCCCCACGATGTCCGGATGGGCGTGACCGTGGATGAGCGGGCCCCACGAGCAGACGTAGTCGATGTAGGCGTTGCCGTCGACGTCGACGATCTCGGCCCCGTGCCCACTAGCCACGAACAGCGGATCGCGTCCGATCGTACACATCGCCCGCACCGGCGAGTTCACGCCGCCCGCCAGCACGTTACACGCGCGGCGGTAGAGCTCGGCGGAGCGCTCGTCGTGGAGCACGCCGACCTTATCCAGCGTGCTCGCGCTCCCACCGCTTGAAGGCATCCGTGAAGTAGAGCAGGCGGATCTTCTTGTACTCCGTCGACGAGTAGAGGGTGGCGCGCTCCTCGATCCCGGTTTCCTGGGCGATCGAGTCGAGGATCGCGTCGCACTCATCCTTGGAGCGGCCGTGAGCCATGGTGAACACCGAGTAGGGCCAGTCGGCGTAGGTGGGGCGCTGGTAGCAGTGCGAGATCCCCCGAAACGCGGCCATGCGCGGTCCGAGCTCGAGCACGCGATCGGCGGGCACGTTCCACACGCCCATCCCGTTCGCCGAGAAGCCGGCACGGCGGTGGAACAGGATCGCCGCCACTCGGCGCAGCAGCCCGCGCTCGCGCATGGCCGCCAGGTGCTCGAGCAGGTGCGCCACGGTGAGGCCCAGCTCCGCCGCCGCCGGAGCGTAGGGCTCCTCGCAGACCGGCATGTCGCCTTGCGTAGCCCGCACCACGGCGACGTCGAAGTCGTCGTAGGGCTGGCGCTCGAGCTCGATCGGCGCCTGCGCGACGCCCTCGCTGGCCAGCGACTTGGTGTCGCCCTGCATCTCCAAGTCCATGCGGATCTTGAACAGCTTCAACGTCGGGAGCTGGCGGATCGACTCGGCGGCCGTCAGCGACTGGAGCACATCGAGCGTCCCGTCGAGGCCGAGGCGCGAGTCCTCCTCCACGGCGAGCGTGAACCACAGGTTGAACTCGTGGTTGCGCAGGTAGTTGTGTGAAACGCCGGGGTGGGCGTTGATCACCTCCGCCGCTCGGTGGGGGAACTCCGGATCGACCTTGGCCGCGACGAGCATCGAGCCATAGCCAAACGCGCGCGTGTCGTAGATGGGAGTCACCTGGCGGATGATGCGCTCGGCGAGCAAGCGGCGGACGCGGTCGAGCACCTCCTCCTCGGGCATCTCGGCCAGCTCGGCGACACGCGAATAGGGCCGGGGCTCGAGCGGGAACTTCGACTGCATGAGGTCGAGCAGCTGCTTGTCGCGCTCGTCGAGCGCCACGGCGGCGCCGTCCCTGCGCGAGCGCAGCTTGGGCACCGCCGTCAACGCTCGGCCAGCCACTGGGCGACGTCCTTTGCGTGGTAGGTGATGACGATGTCGGCGCCGGCTCGCCGGATGCCGGTCAGGGCCTCGAGCACCGCGGCGCGCTCGTCGAGGCACCCCGACGCGGCCGCCGCCTTGATCATCGCGTACTCCCCGCTGACGTTGAAGGCCGCCACCGGCACCTCTGTGGCCTCGCGCACGCGGCGGATCACGTCCAGGTAGGCCAGCGCCGGCTTGACCATCACCGCGTCCGCGCCCTCCTCC
>JBBSIW010000024.1:0-12783 GCA_038231895.1 Solirubrobacterales bacterium
CGGGTGCACGAGCTTGGCGGCGATCGCACTTGGCAACGCGTTGCCCATGCCAGCCAGACCGTTGGCGATCATCACCGTGTTGGGCTCGTGCGCGGGGAACATGCGCGCGATCCACAGCTTGTGCAGCCCGACGTCTGAGATCAGCATGTCGCTCGGGCCGAGCGCCTGGCGGATCTCCCACAACGCGCGGGGCGGCTGGACGGGAAACGCGTCGTCCTGGCGCGCGCCCTCGAAGTAGCTCATGACGATGTCGTCGAGACGGCGCGAAGGCGGCTCGGAGCGAACGTCTGGGAGGTGCTCGCCCAGCCACGTCAGAATCGAGGACATGTCGCCGATCAGGTCCATCGCCGTCATGAAGCTCTCGTCGACCTCGGGAGCGCTGGTGTCGATGCAGATGATCCGTTTGTCGGCGTTGGGGTTCCAGTGGCGGGGCGCGTGCTCCACGAGGTCGAAGCCCGCGGTGATCACCAGGTCGGCCTCCGCGAAGCCGGCGAGCGCGTAGTCGCCGGACTGCAGCCCGACGGTGCCCACGAAGCGTTCGTCCTCGTAGTCGATCAGGCCCTTGCCCATGAACGTCTCGGCCACCGGGATCCCGGTCGCCCGGGTGAACTCACGCAGGGCCGGCGAGGCGCCTACTCGCGCGAGGCCATTGCCCGCCAGCACGATCGGCCGGCTCGAGTCTCGGATCAGCCCCGCGGCCTCCTCGAGCTCCTGCTCGGAGGGCATGGGTCGGCGGGTGTGCGAGCGAAACGGCAGCGGCTGGGCATCGAGGTCGGCGGCCATCACGTCCTCGGGCAGCTCGAGGTGGGTCGGCCCCGGCTTCTGGGCCCGGGCGACGCGAAACGCCTTGCGGACGGTCTCGGGGATGATCGCTGGCGACTGCACGCGCGCGTTCCACTTCGTGATCGGGCGGAATAGGGACACGGTGTCGATGAACTGGTGGGAGTCCTTGTGCATGCGCTCGAGGTCGGCCTGCCCGGTGAGCGCGACCAGGGGCGCGTGATCGAGGAAGGCGTCGGCCACGGGAGTGACCAGGTTCGTGGCCCCGGGTCCGAGCGTGCCCAGGCAGACCCCGGGGCGCTGGGTGAGGCGACCGTACATGCCGGCCATGTAGCCGCCGCCCTGCTCGTGGCGCACGGGTATGAACCGAACGGAGGAGTCGGCGAGGGCCCGGTTGAGGTCGACCGTCTCCTCGCCCGGGATGCCGAACACGTACTCGACGCCCTCGGTCTCCAGGGAGGCCACGAAGAGGTCCGACGCGTTGCGCTGCGTCATTGCCGGGAACGTATCACCGGATTCGCGCGGCGCCGGCAGGCCCGGCCTCTACGCTCCCGGCCATGCCCCCCGCCGCGAGCGCCGGACCCCTGCTGGCCGTCGACGCCCCCTCGCTGCTCTACCGGGGCTTCTTCGCGCTGCCCAACTCGATCACCGACGCCGACGACCGACCGGTCAATGCGCTGCTGGGCATGACGAACCTGATCCTCTACACGCTCGAGGAGCACGCTGCGCGCGCCGTGGTGCTCTGCTTTGGGGCCGAGGCGGCGGCCTACCGCAAGGAGCTCTACCAGCCCTACCACGCCGCCCGCCCACCGGTCCCGGATGGCCTGCAGTGGCAGTTCGAGCACGCACCCGAGTTCTTCGCCGCCTTCGGTTGGGAGAGCGTTCACTCGCAGGACCTCGAGGCCGACGACCTGCTGCACTCACTCGCCGCGGTCGAGGCCGAGGCGGGCGGGCTGGCGCTGCTGCTCACCGGCGACCGCGACATGTACCAGTGCGCGTCAGGCGAAGTCGGCGTTCTGTACGTGAAGACGGGAACCAAGGGGACCGAGGCGGTCGGGCCCGACGAGGTCAGGCGCCGTTACGGCGTCGAGCCCGAGCTCGTGCCGGACTTCATCGCCCTGCGCGGCGACCCCTCCGACGGGCTGCCCGGCGCCAAGGGCATCGGCGAGAAGACGGCGGCCGACCTGCTGCGCCGCCACGGCTCACTGGAGGGGGCGATCGCCGGGTGGGTGGGCGAATCGCCCCGCGTTCGCACCGCGCTGCGCGACCAGGCCGCCGAGCTTCAGCGCTTCAAGGAGATCGCCACGCTGCGGCTGGTGGCGCTTGAGCGTCCGCCGGACCGGCCCACCGACCACGAAGGCGCCGCCAAGGCCGCGCGCGCGCTGGGGATGAACCGCCTCGCAGAGCGGCTGGAGAAGCTCACGGCGTGAACCTGACGTGGATCACCTCGCCGTCGGCGAGGACGTAGTCGCGGCCCTCGACCCGAAGCGTGCCCCGATCGCGCGCGGCGGCATAGCCGCCGGCCGCGATCAGCTCCTCCCACTCGATCACCTCGGCTCGCACGAATCCGCGCTGGATGTCGGAGTGCACCGCTCCCGCCGCATGCCACACGCTCAGCCCGCGACGCAGGTGCCACGACTGTGCCGGCTTGGCCTCGTCGGCGGTGAAGAAGGCGATCAGCTCGAGCAGGTCGAAGGCGCCGCGGACGACGCGGTGAAGGCCCGGCTCGCGGCCGCCGAGCTCGGCGCGCATCGCCTCCGCCTCGGCGTCGTCGAGCTCCGCGAGCTCGGCCTCGAGGCGCGCGGAGACGGCGACCGCAGCGGCGCCGGAGGCATGCGCATGTGCCGCGATCGCCTCGGGCACGTCGTCATCGCCCTCGTCGACATTGGCCACGAAGAGCATCGGCTTTGCCGTGAGCGGCGCGAGCGAGCGCACCGCCGTCGGCGCCGCCGCGGGGAGCGGCACGCTGCGCACGGGCCGCCCGGCCTGCAGGCCGGTGACCACCTCGCGCAGCCACGCCTCCTCTGCGACCACGGCGGACTCTCCGCCGCGGGCCTCGCGTTCGACGCGCGCCAGCCGGCGCTCCGCGCTCTCGAGGTCGGCGTAGAGCAGCTCGGTCTCGATGGTGGCGATGTCGGCCGCCGGATCGACGCGGCCTTCTGGGTGGACGACGCCGTCGTCGTGGTGCGCGCGCACGACGTGCACGATCGCGTCGGTCTCGCGGATGTTGGCCAGGAAGCGGTTGCCCAAGCCCTCGCCGCGATGGGCGCCGGCGACGAGGCCGGCGATGTCGTGGAAGTCGATCGTGTCGTGCACCACCTCCGACGCGCCGAGCATCCCCGCGAGGCGGTCCAGGCGCTCGTCGGCGACGGGCACCACTGCCACGTTCGGCTCGATCGTGGTGAACGGGTAGTTGGCGGTCCGCGCGCCCGCGCGGGTCAGTGCGTTGAACAGGGAGGACTTCCCGGCGTTGGGAAGCCCGACGATCCCGATCTTCATCTCGCCCTCCCGCCGATCAGGGTGCCCAGTACCGCTCCGGCGAGCACGTCGGAGGGGTAGTGCACGCCGAGATAGCACCGCGACAGCGCCAGCCCGCCCGCGAGCGCGTAGAGCGCGGAGGGGGCCAGCAGCGGAGCGAAGGTGCGCGCGGCCGTGAACGAGGTCGTGGCGTGAGCGCTGGGAAAGCTCAGCCCCGTCGGAGTGGGCACGAGGGGCGGCAGTCCGCGAACGCACGGGCGGCGGCGGCGCACGATGAGCTTGAGCGTCGTGTTGAGCGCGTATGCGCCGGCGACCGCCCCCGTGCCCCGGCGCCACTGTGCCCGCCGGCCGGGATCGAGCGCCATCCCCGCCGCGCCCAGCGCGAGCCATACGGCGGCGTGCTCGCCCAGCGCGGAGAAGCGGCGCACCACGCCTTCGGCCGCCGGGGTATGGCCCAGTGTGCGCGCCGCCCGCAGCAGGGAGAGGTCGAGCGCGCGGAGCAGGCTAGTGGACTTACGCGCCGAAGCCGACGCGGTGCTCGTCGGCGTCGACGTTGACGTAGACGACCTGCCCGAGGTTGAGGGCCACCGTGCCGTCGTCCACCCGGAGCTCGTGCCAGCCGCCGCCCTCCAGCGCACCGCGGAGGTCCTTGAGGTCGTCGGGAGCCACCCGGGCGGTCAGGACCTGCCCGCCCTCAAAGCCGATCGAGATCCGCTGTAGCCCCTCGCTGGCCACTAGTGATCCGGAGTCTGGACGAGCTCGGTGAGCACGCCGCCGAGCGTCTCGGGGTGCAGGAAGGCCACGCGGGAATCGCGGATGCCCAGGCGCGGACGCTCGTCGATCAGCCGCAGGCCCGCCGCACGGAACTCCTCGAGCGCGGCATCGATGTCTTGCACCGCATAGGCGACGTGGTGCAGGCCCGGACCCCGCTTGCCCAGGAACTTGCCCACGGGCGTCTCGGCACTCAGCGGCGAGAGCAGCTCGACATGGCGGTCGCCGATTGCGACCAGGGCGGCTTCGACGCCCTGGGACGCGACCACCTCGCGGTGCTCGACCCCGAGCCTGAGCGGGCCCGTGTAGAGCGTCAGTGCGGCGTCGAGGTCCTCGACGGCCACGCCGAAGTGATCGATCTGCTCGAGCATCGCGCGGCAGTCTAGTGGTCTCGGCCATAAGTACTGTCGGCACTCAGCCGGCTGCAAAGCGTCGCCTGGCTGCGTCCTCGGTCGGTGCAATGGCGCTGCCATTGCACCCTTCCTGCGTCCTTGCCAGTCTCGCTTTTCGCTCGGCTGAGCACCAACATACTCACGGCCGAAACCACTATTCGCCGCGGCGCCTGGGCTCGGCGGCGGTCGAGGCGGCGACGTGAAGTGGTGCCCCGGGCCTGCGATCCGCCGGCGCCACGCCGGCCATGATGCGGTCGATCTCCGCGCGCTCGAGCACCTCGTTGACCAGCAGCGATTCCGCCAGGGCCTCGAGCGTGTCGCGATGGCTGACGATCAGCTCGCGCGCCGCCCGCTGGGCCTCCTCGGCCAGCTCGCTCTGCTCCTGGTCGCGAATGCGCCGGGTCATATCCGAGAGCGCGTCGCCGGCCTCGCGGCCGCTGCGCACCGAGGTGAGCTCGGTTCCCATGCCGTACTCGTGCACCATCGAACGGGCGATCTCGGCCACGCGCTTGAGGTCGTCCGTGGCGCCGGTGGTGATCGAGCCGAACACGACCTGCTCGGCGACGCGGCCCCCGAACAGGACCGTCATGTACTCGAGCAGCTCCTCACGGGTCTTGAGATAGCGGTCCTCCGTCGGCAGGTTGAGCGTGTAGCCGAGCGCCCTCCCGCGCGGGACGATCGAGATCTTGTGGACGCGATCAACGCCGGTCAGCAGCTCGGCGCACAGCGCATGGCCGGCCTCGTGGAAGGCCACCACGCGCTTCTCGTGCTCGTTGAGCTTGCGACGCGACTGCATCCCGGCGATCACCCGCTCCAGTCCCGAGTCGAAGTCGGCCTGGGAGACGAGCTCGCTCGTACGCCGGGCGGCGAAGATCGCCGCCTCGTTGCAGATGTTGGCCAGATCGGCGCCGGTGAGCCCGCTGGTCTGGCGCGCGATCAGCTCCAAGTCGACCGTGCCCAGCGGCTTGTTCTGCGTGTGCACGCGCAGGATGCCCTCGCGCCCCTTCACGTCGGGCGGCGACACGAAGATCTGGCGGTCGAAGCGGCCCGGGCGAAGCAGCGCGGGATCGAGCTTCTCAAGCAGGTTGGAGGCCGCGATGACCACCACGTCCTCGGTGGAGGAGAAGCCGTCCATCTCCACCAGCAGCTGGTTGAGGGTCTGGTCCTTCTCGCCGGAGATGTCCGAGCCGCGACGACCGCCGACGGCGTCGAGCTCGTCGATGAAGATGATGGCCGGGGCGTGCTTGCGGGCGATGGCGAACAGACGCCGGATCCGCGACGCGCCCAGTCCG
Organism: Solirubrobacterales bacterium; assembly: GCA_038231895.1. GTDB lineage: Bacteria > Actinomycetota > Thermoleophilia > Solirubrobacterales > Solirubrobacteraceae > JALYZC01. The sequence continues at coordinate 5,714 of JBBSIW010000024.1, forward strand.
GCGAACATCTCCACGAAGGCCGCTGCCGACTGGGAGAAGAAGTCCGCGCGCGACTCGTGGGCGACCGCCTTGGCCAGCAGGGTCTTGCCGGTGCCGGGCGGTCCGTGCAGGAGGATCCCCTTGGGCACCCTGGCGCCCAGCGCCTTGAAGCGGCGGGGATCGCGCAGGAACTCGACCACCTCCTGCAGCTCGTGCTTGGCCTCCTCCACGCCGGCGATATCGTCCCACCCGAGTGCAGCGGCGGACTCCGGCTTGATCTGCTGCGGCTTGGTCCGCGGCATCAGCTTGAGCGTCCGCCACAGGAAGAAGACGATCAACGCCATGAACAGCACCGGGGCCCAGGTGAGCACCGAGGAGGAAATGGAGTCGTAGTCGAGGCCGAGGAAGCCCGAGATCATCGCTTCGTCCGTGGATTGGGGCGTCGAGGCGCCGGCTGCACCGGCGCTCCCATCTCCTTATCGGCGTGTCGCGAGATTACTGGACCGTGTGCAGCCGCCGGCTGGGCCGGACCCGCCGACCCACCTTGGCGCACGGCCGCCCGTCGACCATCACCACGTCGGCGGTGAAGTCGTTCTTGCCGCGGATCAGCGACGACCCGACTCCATAGGCGTCCACCGGCACGCCGTCGGCCTCGAACTCCGCGATGCGCCCCGCGTCGAAGCCCCCGGAGGCGACGATGCGTACGCCCGCAAAGCCCGCGGCGTCCAGCGTCCCGCGGACCTTCTCGACCAGCCGTGGGGTGACCCCGGTGGGCGGGAAGTCGCCCATCTCCTCGAGCAGGCTGCGGTCGACCAGGCTCTCCGAGGTGTCCAACCGCACGCCCCACAGCGAGGGCCCGAGCGCGTCTGCGACCGCTACCGCCGTCCGGGCCGAGTCGTTGTCCCAGTCGACGAGCACGGTGACGTTCATCTCCGTGCTGAAGCGATCGGCGAAGCGCCGCGCCGCTTGCACGGTGTCGCCGCCGTAGGCGGCGATCAGACCGTGGGGCACCGTGCCGATGCCGCGCCCGCCCCACCAGGAAGCCTGGGCGTCGGTGGACACCCCGATCGCGCCGGCCACGTGTGCCGCCCAGCCGTCACCGGTCTGCACGAGCCAGTGGTCGTGGCGGGCGGGGAAGTAGAAGATCGGCTTCCCGCCCGCGGCGTCCACCACCTCGCGGACGTTGCGCATGATCAGGCTCCGCCGCGCCAGGCAGCCGAGGTAGACCGTCTCGAGATGGGCAAACAGGGCGTAGTCGCCCTCGATAGTCATGACCGGCTCGTGGGGGACGAGCTCGTCGCCCTCGTGCAGCGCACGCACGTCGAGCTCTGGCCAGCCCTGCACCCAGCCACCGTCGGCGGCGCGATGCCCGGAGCACAGCTTGAGCACCGCAACGGCCTCGTCGATTCCACCGAGCAGCGAGCGCTGCTTCTGGAAGACCTGCATCAGCACGCGGGGATGGTGGTCGTCGGCCTCCAGCAGCGTCTTCGCGTGGTTGAAGTAGGCATCTGAGTAGTACCCGTCGCGAATCCGCTCCACGGGGAGGCGGAACACCGCGGGATCCAGGCGATCGCCGGCCTCCATCGTGGAGGTCAGGCTGGTGCTGCGCCCTCGGCGCGGAGGATCTCCTCCAGCGCCGCGCGGCCGACCTCGAGCTGTCGCTCGTCGGGCTCCCTCGTGCCCAGCACGCGCTGGAGCTCGAAGCCCGGACGGCGCAGCGCGCGCGCCGTCCGGCTCCCGGCATGGCGCTCTGACCACGCGAACACCTCGACCGCCGCCCCCAGCGAGGACAGGGCCACCGCCGTGTTGGCCAGCGGTCCCGGCCGCTCGAGCACCTTGCGCACCAGCACCGCGCCCGCCAGGTTGGCGGCCAGCATGGGCGCGACGAGGTTTGACCCGCAGCGGTCGTGCTCCTTGGCCGCGACGGCTGCGTCCTGCGCATCCTGCTCGTAGGCGGCGATGGCCTTGTGCTCGACCCCGTGGTAGGAGGCGAGCTCGCCGCCACGCAGCGCGAACACGGCGGGGAGCAGGGACAGGGCAGCGTTTGCGGCTTCCCCGGCGATCCCGCCCCCGCGACGGCGCAGCGCCGATCCGGTCAGCGCCGCGCCGGCGGCCACGCCCATGACGGCAGGGTCCTGGAAGGGGAGGCGTGCGTCCGGAAGCGCCCGCTTGACCAGCGGGATCACCGCGAGCGCCTCGGCCAGCTTGGCCAGGCCCCGGGCCCCCGGGATGCGCTCGAGGCCCCGCACGCGCGGCTTGGGACCCGACGCCGTGCGGACCGAGCCGTCGTCGGCGCGGACCGCGGCCGCCCAGTGCGTCGGCCCGTGGACGAGCAGGCCGTTGCGTAACGCCATGCCGCCGAGGCGCAGCTTCTCCTGGCCCTCGCTCACAGGACGCGCTCGGCCAGGTCGGCGTAGAAGCGCGCGGCGAAGCCCAGGTCGCGAACGTCGATGCGCTCGTCGGCCCCGTGGACGAGGGGCGACGCGTCGTGCAGGGTCATGTGGCGCTGGGGGAAGAAGCCGTAGGCGACGCAGTCGGGAAACGCGACGCGAAACCAGCGCGAGTCGGTGAAGCCGGGGAGCATGGTGGGGACGACCTCGGCGCCCGGGTCCTGCTCGGCGATCCAGCTCGCGATGTGGCCCATCAGCTCGGACTCCATGGGCGAGCTGTTGCCCTGCACGGTCTCGGCGAACTCGAGCCGATATCCGTCGGGCCCCAGCAGCTCCTCGACGCGCGCCCGAGCCTCGAGCTCGCCCATGCCCGGCGGCACGCGGCAGTCCACCCCGAGGCGCGCCTGCGAGGGGATGACGTTGATCTTCTCCGAGGCGGCGGCGCGGGTGGGCGTGACCGTGACGCCGAGCATGGGCTCGATCAGCAGCGCCAGGAAGGGGTCGGCTTCGGCCACGCGGGTCAGCGCGACGGCCGGGTCGACGCCTTCGCCCTCGAGCGCCCGCAGGAGCGCGGCGGCCGGCGCCGTGACATCGAAGGCCGGCTGGCGTTCGGCGAGGCGCTGGAGCACCGGTCCCAGCTTGAGCAGGGCGTTGTCGCCCATGCGGGGAATCGAGGCGTGGCCGGCCACGCCATGGGTGACGAGGGAGAACCGGAACACTCCCTTCTCGGCGCAGCAGACCCCATAGAGGCGACGATCGCGGTACTCGAACACCTCGCCGGCGCCCTCGTTGAGCAGGAGGTCGCAACGCACGGCGTCCGGGTGCTCCTCGGTGAGGAACTTGGCTCCGTAGGACCCGCCGCACTCCTCGTCGGCGACGCACATCACGCGCAGCGCACCGCGCGAAGGACGCCAGCCGCTGCGGGCCAGGGCCGCAGCGGCCACGACCTCGGCGGCCACCTGGGACTTCATGTCGAGCGCGCCCCGGCCCCACAGGCACCCGTCGGCCAGGTCGCCCGACCACGGGTCGTGGCTCCATTCGCTGGCTTTGGCCAGCACGGTGTCCACATGGCCGAGGTAGCCCAGCACGGGCCCGTCGCCGTCGCCGTGCAGCGTGGCCACGAGGTTGGGGCGATCCTCCTCGCGGGCCAGGATCTCGCACGCAAAGCCGGCGGAGGAGAGATAGTCGCGCAGGTACTCGATCGCGGCGCCCTCGGCGCCGGGCGGATTGACGGTGTTGAAGCGGATCAGCCGCTGTAGTACCGCTGTCGCCTCCTGCTGCAGATGGGCGTCGGTGATCGGCTCGGCGAGGTCGGCCACTTGCTAGGGGGAACGGCGCTTGGCGGGGAGGGGGCGCTTTACGAGCAGATCGATCTGCGTGCTGCCGGCGATCCGAAACTGGGGGTCGCGGTAGATCAGCCGGCCCGAGCTCGAGTGCGAGCTCTTGCGCCGGCGCGGCCGTCCGAAGCGCGCCGTCACGCCGTCGGGCCGTTGGATTTCAGCGATCGCGCGCGCCAGCTCGGGGATGGAGCGTGTGGGTCCGGCGTCCGGGTTGTTGCCGCCCTTGGGCGAAGTCCCGCTCAAGGCGGCGACCACGTCCGCGATCGTGGCGTCCATCGACCCGTCGCCGTCCGCGGAGTCCCCAGCGAGCGTCAGCGTCTGCCTGCCCGCCGGCAGGCCCCTCGGCACACGCAGCTTGAGCACGATCGTCCGGAGCGGCCCACGCCGACGCTGGACCCGCAGCGCCACGCGCAGCCGCGACCCGGGCCGCACGGTCCGGCGCGCCCGAGCCGAGACGATGAATGCCTGGCGCAGCCCACGCTGCAACCCAAGCCTGACCGAGACGCCGGTGACGTGCAGCGGTGAGAAGTCAAATGCATCGATCTTCGTCGCCGCGTCGGCGAAGTCGCTGGCCATAGCGGTCGCTGCCCCTCCCATGACGGTCTCACCCCCGCTCGGAGCGGTCCCGGTCTCTACGTACTTGTTGCAGAATCCGAGCGGGTGGGAGCTCTCGCGCAGCGTGATCCGCAGGCACATCGAACCCGACTGGTTCACCGGGGTGCCGCGCAGGAGCCTTTCGGCGGCACTCGCGACGGCCAGAGGCCCCACCGTCCCCAGCGCCGAAGCCCCCGCGGGCTGGTCGAGAGCCGTCTCGTCGGTGAGTTGCGTGGTCGAAGACTCAACCTTCCCGGTGTCGTCATCGCGCGCGCTGACCTGCAGAGGGATCAGGGGCGGCAGCCCTCCGCCGCGCCCCACGACCGCGTCGGAGGCGTCGTTGGTCAAGGTCCCGATGTCGTGACCCGGGGCGGCGAGCTTGTACGTGCTCAGGTCGCTGGAGCCGATCGGATTGTTGATCACCGTGTAGACGTAGGCGTCCTGGAGGAGCAGCGAGCGCGCGCCGGCGCCGTCGAGCGGGTGGCCGAATCCCCACACGGTGGCGCCGTCGGTGTAGGCCACGGTGCCGACCGCCGAGAGCCCGACCGCCCCGCTCGACACCCCGACGGCGAAGGCCGAGCCGGGCCGCAGCGTTTGAGGGGCAAAGCCGAAGCTCGGAGCGGGTGACGTCGGCACCACGAGAGCGTGGGCGCGGTGGCTTGCGGCATCCACGGCGCGCGCGACGCCGCGGGAGAGCCCGGTGACCAGCACGGGTCCCGCCAGCCGACGAGCCGAGCGCAGCAGCTGGGGCGCGCTGCGCGTTCCCACCGGCGGAGCTACCGACTCGCCGAGGATCGACTCGATCGGCGTGGCCAGCGCCAGCTTGTTGCCGTAGTCCCCGATTCCCTCGGCGATAGCTCCGATGTTGCGCTGGGTCCCCTGGCCGTCGGGGCAGTAGATCGGCGAGCCCGAGAATCCCGGCCCCACGCCGGTCGCATCGACCGCAGGGCCGGAGAAGCGGACCAGGATCTGGGGCGCCGAGCCACCGGCCGAGACCACGTCGAGCACGTCGGCGTGGAAGGCGGCGATGTCGGTCCCCTGCACGACGGAGTAGGCCGTGCAGCTCATTCCCCGATGCACCTGCGAGAGCGCCATGATGGGATCGCCGGCGTACGCCGGGGCCGCGAGGGCACTCGACGCCGCGAGCGCCCCGATGAAGACCCGCAGCCGCATGCTGCGGCGACCTTAGTCGATTGAGGCACTGGGGCGAATCGGCAGTGTCACGCCAGCGCCTCCACGGCGATCACAAAAGCGACCAGGACCAGCACGACGGCGATCGCCCGGATGAGCTGGGGCTCGGACAGCCGCCCGGTCAGCCGTGCCCCGAGCAGCGCCCCCGGAAGCGAGGCGGCCGTCCCGATCGCCAACAGCCCCCAATCGGGCGCCGCGCTCGGGAGGTGAGCGAGCGCGCCGGCGACGCCGACGCAGAAGCCCACCGCGAGGTTGGTCCCCACCGCGCGCGCCGGAGCCTCCCCGACCACGCGCAGCAGCGCGGGCATGCGCAGCGACCCGAGGATCAGGCCGACGAACCCGCCGAGCAGGCCGATCGCCCCGCCGGTGACCACGGCGGCGCGGAGCTTGGGGGGGTGCGGCGCCGTGGACTCAGCAGGCCGTGGCGGTCGGCGCCGGCGCAGCAGATCGAGCCCGCTGTAGAGCAGCACCGCCGCGATGGCCAGCAGCAGGGCGCGGCTCGGCAGCGCGCCGGAGAGCAGGGCGCCAGCCACCGCACCGGCGATCGACGCGGGCGCCATCCAGGCGAACAGGCGCCAGTTGACCCGACCGGCGCGCAGATGCGCGACGGCCGCGGTGGCGGCCGCGACCGCGCTGATCGCCAGGTTCGTCCCTGCGGCGATCGCCGGTGAGCCCGCGAGCAGGACCACCAACGGCAGGCGCAAGTTGCCCAGCACCAAGCCCACCAGCCCGCCCGCGAGCGCGACGGTGAAGCACCACAGGGCAAACGCGATGTACGCGACCACGCAGCGGGGGATACTGCACGACGATGGAGCGCCTGTTCGAATCCGGTGAGGCTGCGTCCGGCCGCACCCGGGTCCCGCTCGAGGATGGGCCACTGGCAGTGCGCATGCGCCCCCACTCGCTCGAGGACTTCGTGGGTCAGGAGCACCTGCTCGCCGAGGGATCAGCGCTCGCGCAGGCGATCGAGCAGGGCCGCCCGCACTCGATGATCCTCTACGGGCCCCCGGGCTCGGGGAAGACCACCCTGGCGCGGATCGTCGCCGCTCGCGCACGAGCCACGTTCGAGGAGGCCAGCGCGGTCGACGCCGGCCGCGCTGAGGTGCGTGGAGTGATCGGGCGCGCCGAGCACCGGCGCTCGACGTCGGGGGAGCCGACGATCTTCTTCCTCGACGAGATCCATCGCTTCAACAAGGCGCAGCAGGACGCCTTGCTGCCGGCGGTGGAGGAGGGCCTCGTGACCCTGGTCGGGGCGACCACCGAGAACCCCTACTTCGAGGTCAACTCGGCGCTGCTCTCGCGCACGCAGGTCTACGAGCTCCACGAGCTGACCGCCGAGGAGGTCATGGTGCTCCTGCGCCGGGCCCTCGAGCGAGGCGAGTGCGGGAGCGGCGAGGTGCCAGACGAGGTCCTGGAGTTCCTGGCCGCGCGAGCCGGCGGCGACGCCCGATCGGCGCTGGCGGGTCTCGAGCTCGCGTGCGAGACCGCGGCCCCCGAGGCGGTGACGCTCGAGCACGCCCAGGACGCGATGCAGCGCAAGGCGCTGCGCTACGACCGCGACGCCGACCAGCACTAC
>JBBSIW010000025.1:0-12614 GCA_038231895.1 Solirubrobacterales bacterium
GAGGAGACGGCCGCCACGCCGTAGACGAGCAGGACGTTGCGCACGGAGCCGCCGACGTGGAAGGCCTCGAGGAATCCCCAGAAGGCCCCGAACCGCGAGAGCCAGCCCATCACCTGCCAGGAGACCACCTCACGCAGGTAGCGGCGCCGGTCGGCGAGGATCGTGAGCCCCTGGCGCACGCGCGCCCAGAACGCCTTCACCCGGACCGAGAGAAACGCGAACGCGACCAGGAGCGCCACCCCCAACCCCGTGAGCAGGAAGAGGGTGAAGCGAGGGTTGGAGGCGAGGTAGGAGAGGTCGAAGGCATTGAGCTTTGAGAAGTCGGGGGGCTTCGGGAACACTCCCTGGGTGAACGCGAAGCCCAGGACGGGGACCGCCACCGCGAGATCGAACACGTTGTCGACCAGGAAGCTCGATCCGACCGCCGGATAGCTCGAATGCGGCACCGAGCTCTTGGTCAGAAACAGCCGCACGACGTTTCCGCCCCGCGCGGGGAAGATCTGGTTGAACCCGTAGGCGGCCACGTAGGCGCCCCAGACCCGCTGCCAGCGGAATGGCTCAGCCGGGTATGCCGCGCGCAGCACGTTGAAGCAGGCACGGGAGCGCAAGGTGAGAAAGCCGGCAAAGAACAGGCAGCCGATGAGCAGCGACCCCCACCCGACTGCGGCGAACTTCGAGAAGAACTGGTCGACGGAGTCCAAAAAGGACGTGGCGAGGACGAGCGGCGGCACCGTACATACGGTAGTCAGACCGCCTGCTGCGACGCCACGAGCTGGCGCTCCTCAAACTCGGTGAGCGCAGCTCGCCGCGCTCGCGTCAGACCTCGCCTACCGCCCTCGCGATTCGGGAGCCGGCCGTAGAGGTACCTTCGGGCCTGCACGGCGGTAGCTCGCACGCCTTGGAACAGCAATGCTTCCGCTGTGACCTGGCAGCATCAGGCTGACCGCAAGCTCGAGGCACGGGCGGTTGACCAGCATGGACCTGAGCCATCCGGTCCGTGCGCTATCCCGGTACGCGTGATTTGCTGCCGGCACGTCCAAGCATCGCGTCAGCGCCTGGCTCTGGCGAGGAGACACTGGCAACAGGGGCGCGCTGAGGGCTATCCGCTCTGCTGCATCGCCATGTTCTGCTGTGACGCGATTTGGGATCTCCGCCCGAGCCTGACGCGGATCGTGGCTCAGGGTGTTGAGCCTCCTGATAGTCCCGATGAGGGGGTGCCCTGCGGGGTTCTCCACCACGGTGGCTCGCCATTGTCGCTTTGTACGCGGGCACGGCGCGTCCTCCTGTTCTGGTGGCGTGCTCTTGTCGCTCTGCGCTGGGGTCTACGACCCCGAGTGCTGAATCCGCCGTGGACCTCGGCCCCAGCCCGCGTGGCGCCAGCGGTGCCGCAAGAATTCCTCATGACCGAGACTGACATCTGGTACGCAGACCCCGACGGCGCCGACGCGTGGCAACCGCTTCCTCGGGACGCGGGGCCGGCAGGGTCCACGTCGTCACCGCGCGCCGACATCGAACCGGCTCAGCTCGACCTGTTTCCCGTGCCGCGAGTCGCCGTCGAGCTGTTTCCCTTCGCCTACTTCGTGAACGCTGTCGGCGACGTCCAGCGTGGCTGTCACCGAGCCTGCGTGCGAGGCTTGGGCGCTGGGTTGGGTGAGGGACCCACCGTCGATGACGCTCTGAGCAGCCTGGCCGGCATCCTGCACGTTCTCTCCCGCGAGCGTCAGGAGTCACCGGACGTGACCAGTCCCGATAGCTGGGTGTGGCTGGCGGCTCGACAGCTCGATGTCGATGAGCTCGCGCGCTGGCTCCACCAATGGGCTGAGGAGCCACGGCTTGCCGAGCACCTCGCCGGAACCTAGTCGCCCGTGCGGTGGGCGCCGGAGTCAGCGCCGTCAGGAAGGGTTGGCTCAGATAGGCCGTCGGGTCCTGAACGGGGAAAGCCCTCCGGCATCTCGAGGCCATTCAGCGAGTCGAAGGTCGCGACGACCCAGCCGGCCAGAGCCTGTGCTTGTGCTCCAAGGTCGCCGGTGTGTTTCGCTACAAGCTCACGGAGAGTCAAATATTTGAAGATGTAGCGGCGGCCGTCTCTCCCGCCGCTCTGCCCGTCCTCGAACCCGAGCTGGCGCAGCTGCTCGAAGAACTCAGGGTATTCGCTCTCGAGCGGAGCCTCCTCGACCTTAAACGCAACGCCGGCGCCGAGGACCCACAGCTCCTCTGGCGTTTCCCGAGCGTCGTCGTGGCGCCCATGCCACTCGAACCAACAGCTACCGGACCAAGGCGAGTGCTCGCCGTTACGCGCGCTGGGAAACGTAAGCCAAAAGTCCTGGCGGCTGGAGCGTGGACACCAGTCGCCGCCGGGGTGGGGGTCGTGCCACTTGTGTGCAACGCTTATCCGTGCCTGTTCGAGTAGCTCGCGAAACCTGCCGGCGGCGAGGTCGTAGCGGTCCAAAGCGGCAGCGTCGTCGTCGGTGAAGGATTTGGTGAAGGCCAACTTCTCCTCCCTCTCGAGGTGATCAAGGAATTGCAAGACGAACCACGGCCCACACTCGGCGCGACGATCCGCTGGCACGCTGTCGAGCCAGAAGCGCAAGCAGGAGCCCAGGTCCTGCCAGCTGTGGCAGTGCGCGTGCGGCGGTGGGTCGCCAGCGACCTCCTGGTCCACTTTGATGAGCCAGGAGAACTTCGACTCGCAGTTGCGCTTTTCGAGCTCGCCGATGTAGGCGCACCCTTGCGCGGCGTACGGATCAGAGCCCACTTTGTTCTCGAACCACACCAAGAGCTCGGGCTTGCCGGGCGCTCCGAAGCAGAGCTCAAGGTCCACTCGACCGCCGGCCGGCGTGTGCACCTGGGTGTTGACCTTAAGAGATCCCGTGGGTGCTCGGTCAAAGAACTCGCGCACCAGGAACGTCGCTGCGCACGGCGCTGCATCAAGCGTCACGGCGAGGGCCTCAGTGAGACGGTCCTCACGCGGGTCGCGCCCAGGGCTGCGTGGATAGCGCTGTAGACGCAGGAACAGCGAACGCATCGAGGCACGGCTCCTTTGGGTTCAGGGGGTCGCCCTGAGCGGCACCGCGTTGCCAGAGAGCGCCTCAGGGGAGCGACTACCGCAGAATTCGGCCGGTGTACCTTACACACTTAGCCGGCGCGCCAGGCAGGCCCAGGAGCCGCTGGGCGAGCAACGTCGCGAGGTCGGCCTCAAGTCGCGAGAAGATCGTGAACGAGTGGTGCAAGAGGTTGCCAGGCGCCTACAAGCGAGAGGGGATCGCGCATAGCGGTCGGCGAGCCGGCGAGCTCCAACCTCTCCGCCGCGCCGTTGTATGGAGGTAGACGAACCATTGGATCTGTAGACGACACAGGTTTACGCCGACTATGCTCCGCACGTGCGGGAGGCCGAGCGCATAGCGGTGTATGCGGTGTTGGCAGCTGCCTTTACCGCTGCTACGGGTGGCTGCGGTGGGTCCACACCCAGGACAACGGATGCAGGGTCGCGAGCGACTACGCAGAGAGGGCCGGCGACCGCAGCTTCCGTTCACAACGCCTCGGACTCAGATGTGCAGGCTGCTGCGAGACAGAAAGCGCACGACTTATACGTACAGGAGCGTCCCAATGAGGCTTCTGATCCGCTCCTCAACGTGTCCTGCGATGTGCAAAGCGACACGCAGCTCAGTTGCACAGCGACGTACGGCTCGTCCCAAGCGACCGAGACATACGATGCGACGGTCGATCCGACATCGGGAAGCGTGTCCGTGTCAAAAGCGGCCGCCAGCGAGACATGTGCTGGCGCCAACCTCCATTCGTATAGCACTAGCTGCTCGACGCCTTCGCCCTGACGGTCCAGCCCGCGTGGTCGGTCCGCGATTCTGTGTTACAGAACCGCTTCCCACGTCGACAGTTCTGACCCAAGTTGAATGAGCTTGAGGGCCCTACGACGGGTGCCGTACCAAGCGAACGTCAACGCCGATGTCCAGACCCTCCCACGCTGCGTCGGCCGTCAGAGCCGGCCGCCCCAGACGGTCTGCCACGGCCAGACAGCAGCGATCGGCCAGCGAGAGGCCCGCATCTCGAGTGACCATGCGCAGCTCGGCGGCGCGCTCGGCCTCCGCCACCGTCAGGGGTGCAAGCTCGAGTCCCGCTTCGAGCAAGCCCGAGCGGGCCTGCTCCGGGTCAGCGCCTCGCGTGATCAGCAATTGGCAGACCTCCGCCCAGTTCACCGCGGAGGCAATGGCCTCGGCGAGTACGGGCTCCACCTTGTCGGCCCCACGCTCGTCGAACAGGAATGCGAGCAGAGCCGAGGCATCGAGGACGACTGGAATCAATCCGCGTTCTCCCGCCGGGCTTCCTCACGCCGTTGCGCGACCAGCTCGTCGACCACGCTCGCGCCCCGCGCCAGCTGCTTGAACATGCCACGGGCACGCGCTGCGGCCGCCGCCCGGGGTTCGAGCACCAGTCGCCCCTTGTCGATGGTGACGGTCATTTGGTCACCCGGCGAGATGCGAAGGCGCCGGCGCACCGACGCGGGAATCACCAAGCGACCCTGCCGTCGTACCGTCAACACCAATTTCGCCTCGCGTGCCACGAGCATTGAGTATGGCATGGCCTCGAGACCTGTCAGGCCGAGCCGGTGATGCGCTCACTTGAGCAGCCGCGACAGCCGCCGGTCCTTGAGGATGCGCCCGTCGGTCTGGCAGACCGGGCAGTAGGTCATGACGTAGTCCTCGTAGTGCACCGCTTCCAGCGTGGCCGCACACCGAGGACACGCCTCCCCCTGGCGACGGTGAACGCGCAGGGGCATCGGCATCTTGTCGGGAATCGGCAGCACCACCGCCTCCTCGTAGTGCCCGAGCGCCGCCCCGAGACGATCGAGCGTGGCGGCCCGCAGGCGCTGGGCCTCGAGGGCCACCAGGTCGTCCGCGCGCTTGAAGGGCGAGAGCTGCGCCGCGTGCAGGATCTCGTCGACCCACGAGCGTCCGATACCGGCGATCACCCGTTGATCTCGGAGCAGGGTGTGCAGGGGCCGAGCCTCGGTGAGCAGCTCGTCGAAGGGGGGCGGGGCAGGCCAGGCGTCGGGCCCCAGCGTGGCGAGCGCCTCGTCATCCTCCAGCTCGGACGCAGGCAGGAGCTTCACCCACGCTCGCTGCTTGGTCCCGAACTCGCGCAAGCGCAGCTCGCGCCCATCCGCGAGTGACACGAGCAGCCGCGACGTGCGGTCCCGGGGGCCGGCGGGCTTGTCGAACAGCTGGAGGCGCCCGGCCGACATGAGGTGGATGAGCACCGCGAGCCCGCTCTCCACCTCGACCACGAGGTGCTTGCCGCGGCGGCGGACGCCGTCGACGATCTTGCCCGCCAGCGCGGCGAGCGGCGGATCAAAGGTCTTCAGCGCATTGATGCCCGGTGCACGAGCCGCTTCGATGAGCGAACCACGGAGGGCCGCATCGAGCCGGCGCGCCGTGATCTCGACCTCGGGAAGCTCGGGCACGTCCTCATGCTGGCATACCCACCGGGGCCTCAGGCGCCGCTGAGCGCGGCCAGATCGCGCGGGCGCAGGAGCACCACGAGCTCACCCTCTCGGCCCTGCACGCGGATGGCGGCGACACCGCCCTTCTTGAGATGGATCTGCGCGCCTGTGAGCTCGCGGATGACCTGGCCGAAGTCCGGCTCGTGGCCGACGAGGAGCACCCGTACGCCGGCGCCTCGGTCGTCGAGCAGGTCCAGCGCCTCCTCGGCGCCGAAGCCCCCCGACAGCAGGTCGTGCACCGCCGGCTCAACGCCGAGTGCCGCGGCGGCCAGACGGGCGGTGTCCCGGGCGCGAACTCGCGGGCTGCTGAGCACAGCGGCGAACTCGACCCCGAGAGCGGCGAGACCCTCGCCCGCCCAGCGCGACTCCTGCTCGCCCCGGGCGGTGAGCCGGCGCTCGGCATCGGTGCCCGAGCCGGCGGGCTCGGCTTCGCCGTGCCTCAGTAGCCAGATCTGCTGCGCCATGCGGCGCGAAGGCTAACCGGCGGCCTCAGTCCGCGAGTGTGACGCTGACCGTCTTCGATCGCGAGCGGTTGCCCGCCGCGTCCTTGACCGTGAAGCTCAGGCGGTATCGACCCGCGCTCAGCTTGGGCCCGGTCGAGGTCTTGCTGAGCCGCACCCGGTTGACCCCCTTGCGCACGGGAAAGGCGACGGAGCCGAAGAAGCGAAACCGTCTGCCCGCCCTGTGCTCGAGCCGCCCGCTCGCCTTGCCGCGCTCGCCGGAGGTGAACCTGATCGTGAACGTGCCGCGGCCCACGCGCGTGCTCACATGCCCGACTCGGGGACCGGCCACGTCGGGAACCGACCCGCCCGCGCCGCGCACCACGACCTTGCCGGCCATGCCGACGCCGTTGCGACTCCCGTGCTCTTCGCAGAAGTAGCGGTAGACCCCGGGGCGGGTGAAGGTCCGCTTCGCCGTCCATGGTGTGTCGACCGCCTCGAGGGGCGTGGGCTTGATGCCATTGTCATCCCAGACGACGTTGTGCTCGCCCCCTCCGCCCACCCGCGGGTCGTTGGAGAAATTCACCGTCTCGCCGAGCGAGATCGTCTGCGAGGCGTGGGAGTAGGTGTTGTCGAGCCGAGACACCACGAGCGCTGGAGCCGCGGCGGCGGCCGGCGCCGTCACGAGCATGATGGTGCCGACGAGGCCAAGGGCGGCGAGGAGGCGGGGGCGCATCATCGTTACAACCGAACGCTAGCGCACAAGTTGCGGCGGGCGCCGCTCGAGCGTCATCCGCCTTCTCCGCCGTCCCCGTGTGCGGACGCGCGACGTCACCCCAACGCCATGAGGACGACGCCCGCGAGCGCGGCAAGAACACCGACCTCTTGCACGCGACGGACCCGCTCGCCGAGGACGAGGCGGGCGAGCAGCACCGTCGTCACGGGATACAGCCCCGCGAGCACGGAGACCACGCTCAGCAGTCCTTCGGTCGAACCCCATGCGTAGAGCGCATTGGCGCTGAGGTCCAGCGCTCCGACGGCGATCAGGGCGCCGACGCCCGTGCGCGACAGTCCGAGACGGGGACGGACGGTGAGGGCGTATGCGCCGAGCAGGAGGGCATCGCTCGCACGAGCGGCGAGCAGGGCCCACAGGACATCGGCGTCCGCCGCGCGGTCCAGGCCCACGAAGAATCCGCCGAAGCCGAGGGCGGCGACGAGCGCCAGCCCGAAGCTGGTTCGTCCGGCGCGAGCGCGCGCCGGATCCTCATGGCTGGACTGGCGGGACGCGAGCACGATGCCCACGGCGGCCGCGGCGATGCCCGCGAGCTGCAGCGGCGCCGGGTTCTCCCCGGTGGCGAGGCCAACGATGACCGGTACCGCCGCCCCCGTGGCGGAGATCGGGGCGACGATGCTCATCGTGCCGAGCGAGAGAGCGCGGTAGAAGGCGGCGAGGGCCAGCAGGCCGCCCAGGCCTCCGGCGGTGGCCGGCCACAGGGAGGACAGCGATGGGACCGGCCTGCCGCTCAGTGCGACCATGGCGACGATGCCCGCAAGGCCCGCGGCCTGGGAGACCAGCAGGACCGTGAACACCGGCCGGCGCCGGCTCTGCAACCCCCCACCGAAGTCCGCCAGGCCCCAGCACAGGGCGGAGCCCAGTCCGAGCGCGATCGCAAGCATCGCGCCAGCATGTCAGGCGCCGGTTTCGCGCTAGGTCCGCCGTCCGCGTCCGTAGAGGAGCCGCAGCACTCGACCGATCAGGCGCGTGGTCAGCGCTCGATAGGGATACATGTGAATGTCGCGCTTGGGTACGAGTCTCTTGACCAGCAGCGTCTGCTGGGCGCAGTACTTGCGAATCCCGCCCGCAGCGTGGCGCGAGCCCAGGCCGGAGTCCTTCCAGCCGCCCATGGGGAGCTCGAGCGCCGCGTAGTTGAGCATGGCGTCGTTGACGCACACCGCTCCGGCCTCGACCTGGCGCGCGATCCGCTCGCCCTTCTCGACGTCCTGGGTCCACACCGATGCCGCCAGCCCGTAGGGCGAGTCGTTGGCCAACCGCACGGCCTCCTCGGCGTCGGCCACCTTCATGATCGGGAGCGTCGGCCCGAACGTCTCCTCGGTCATCGCCTTCATCGTGTGATCGACGCCCGTCAGCACGGTGGGCTCGAAGAAGCGTCCGCCGCCCTGCGGTCTGCTGTGGCCGCCGACCGCGATCGTGGCGCCCTTCTCGACGGCGTCGCGGACGTGGTCCTCGATCACCTCGACCTGCGGCAGCGACGTGACCGCGCCCACATCGACGGAACCCGCCTTGGTCGGCGGGCCGACCCGCAACTTGCCCACCTTCTTGGTCACCTTGGCGACGAACTCGTCGTAGACCGGCGCCTCGACGTAGACGCGCTCGACCGAGATGCACGTTTGGCCCCCATTTTGCATCGCGTAGAAGGCGGCGCCGTTGGCTGCGCGCTCGAGGTTGGCGTCGGCGAGCACGATCATGGGGTCCTTGCCGCCCAGCTCCAGACCCACCGGGGTAAGCGTCCGGGCCGCGCGCTCCATCACCTGCTTGCCGGTCTCCGTCGAGCCGGTGAACATGACGAAGTCGACCTCGTCGATGAGCGTGCCCCCGGTCGCCCCGGAGCAGGTCACCACCTGGAAGACGTCTTCGGGCAGACCGCATGCGCGCAACATCTCGACCATCAGCAGCGACGTGAGCGGCGTGGACGAAGAGGGCTTGAGCACGGCGGCGTTGCCGGCGGCGAGGGCGGGAATGCAATCCCCGAAGGAGTTGGTGAGCGGGTAGTTCCACGGGCCGATGACCCCCACCACGCCGAGCGGCTGATAGCGCACGACCAGCTTGGCGCCCTTGACGAACAGGTTGCTCGAGCGCACCCGCTCGTCGGCCAGGTACTCCGGAGCCATCTTGGCCCAGAATCCGAACGCACCGGTCGCGTAGAAGACCTCCGCCAGCTGTGCGTCCTCGCGCGTCTTGCCCGTCTCGGAGACGATCACGTCGATGACGCGATCGGCGTTGTCGGTCATCCACTTCTGCGCCCGTCGCAGCACCTTTGCCCGGCCGTCGAAGCCCAGCTGCTCCCAGCCGGGCTGCGCGGCGCGGGCGCGCGCGACGACCGCCTTGACCTCCTCCGGCGACATCGACGGAACCGTCCTGATGGTCTCGCCGGTGGCCGGGTTCTCGACGGCGATGCCGGTTGCGGCGTCGACCGACCCGCCAGCCGGCTTGGTATCGACCGTGGCCATATCTCTCCTTCGCTTTGGGCGCTCCGCTGGGAGCAGGGTATCTCGACCGTCCTACTCGCTCAGCTCGACGCGCTCGATCGTCTGAGGCTCCTGTGGGTGGTCCCCCCCGTCGGTGGGCGTGGCCTCGATGGCATCGACTGCCTCCATGCCCTCCGTGATGCGGCCGAACACCGTGTGCTTCCCGTCCAGCCACGGAGCCGCGTCGGTGGTGACGATGAAGAACTGCGAGCCGTTGGTGTTCGGACCGCTGTTGGCCATGGCCAGCGCGCCGCGCTCCACCTTGTGGTGATTGAACTCGTCCTCGAAGGTGTAGCCGGGGCCGCCGGTCCCCGTGCCCTGGGGGCAGCCGGCCTGGATCATGAAGTCCTTGATCACGCGGTGAAAGGCCAACCCGTCGTAGAAGCGGTCGGCGGAGAGCGTGCGGAAGTTCTTCACCGTCTTGGGGGCATCCTCGTCGAAGAGCTCGACGGTGATCGGGCCGGCGGAGGTGTGCAGGGTGGCTTGGGACATCTTGTCTTCTCCTTTGCGTTTGGCAGCTTCGCGCGCGCTTACTAGGCCGATTGAAACCACAGCTCGTGCCCGCGCACGATCGTGCCGTTCACGGCCTTGATGACCTGCTTGGCCTCAGCCGCGGGTACCTCGAGGAAGGAGAAGCGCTCGAGCACTTGGACGTTGCGCACGGCCTCTCCGTCCAGTCCGGCCGCCCGGGTGACGGCGGCGACGAGGTCGGCGACCTCGATGCCCGCGGCGCGCCCGCCGCTGACGATGAGCTTGGCCCGGGGCTCGGAGCCGTTGCGCGCCACGTGGGGCTTCTCGTGCCGGCGAGGACGCTCGCGCACCGGAGCCGGGTCGACGCGCGCACCCTCAGTCCACGGGGCGATCGTCGTGTTGGCATTGCTCTCGATCGCCTTGAGCTCGCGCTCCTGGCGCGGCTCGTAGAACATGATTGCGCGCCCCGAGCGCCCGACCCGGCCGGTCCGGCCGATGCGGTGCACGTAGACATCGGGTGACGTGGGGATGTCGAAGTTGATGACGTGCGTGACACTCGAGATGTCCAGGCCGCGAGCCGCCACGTCCGTGGCCACGAGCAGTGGCAGGCGCCCCTCCTTGAATGAGATCATCACGCCGTCGCGCGCGCCCTGGCTCATGTCGCCGTGCAGGGCCTTGACGTCGAACCGGCTGTCGCGCAGCGTGCGGTGGAGCTGATCGCAGCGGATCTTGGTGCGCACGAAGACGATGGCCTGGTCGGGGCGCTCGGCCTTGAGCACCCGCACGAGAGCCTCGTTCTTCTCCTTGCCCGACACCTTGAGCGCGAACTGCTCGACCGTGTCGATCGTGAGGGTCGCGGCCTTGACCTTCACGGTCACAGGATCGAGAAGGTACTTCTCGGCGAGTGCACGGACCTCCGGCGGGATGGTGGCGGAGAAGAGCGCCGTCTGGCGTGAGCCGGGCGTCAGCGAGAGGATCTTCTCCACGTCCTCGAAGAAGCCCAGGTTGAGCATCTCGTCGGCCTCGTCGAGGACGACGAAGCGGCACGTGGTGAGCATGAGCGAATGGCGCGAGATGAGGTCGAGCACGCGCCCGACCGTGCCCACCACGATCTGGCCACCCGACCGCAGCTGCGCCTGCTGGGAGCGGATCGGGGCGCCGCCGAACACGGCGACCACATCGATGCCCTTGCGCGCTCCGTAGGTGCGCAGCGCCTGGGTGACCTGGATGCACAGCTCGCGTGTCGGCGTCAGGACCAGGCCCTGCACCGTGTGGTCCTCGGGATCGACGTACTGGAGCATGGGCAGCCCGAACGCGGCGGTCTTCCCGGTCCCGGTCTGCGCCTGCCCGATCACGTCGCGGCCCTCGAGCAGCGAGGGAATCGCCTGGACCTGAATCGGGCTCGGCGACTCATAGCCGACGTCGCGCAGCGCCTGGAGCAGGGGCTCGGCGAGGGCCAGGTCGGCGAAGGAGGTCACTTCCAGGAGGTTACGCGTCGCAGCGAAGCGGCGGCACTACGCCGACGGATCGAGCAGGACCTTGCCGGTCGTGCGGCGCTCCTGCATCGCGGCATGCGCCTCTGGCGCCTCGTGCAGCGGGTAGGTCCCCCCAACCACCGCCCGCAGCTGTCCGGAGGCCACGCGAGCGAAGAGGTCCGCGAGCGCCTCGTCGACCATCTCGGGGTGGCCGATGCAGTGCATGAGCCAGAAGCCAACGACTGCGCGCGAGCGGCGCATCAGCTCCCCGGTCCGGATCTCGTTCTGGTCCTGCGAGGCGATCCCGTAGGCCACCAGGCGCCCAAACGGCGCCAGTGCCGCCAGCGACTGCTCGAAGACCTCCCCGCCGGCCATCTCCAGGACGACGTCGACCTTGGCACCCGCGTTGGCCTCCTCGATGCGCTCCTGCATCCTGTCCGGCGAGGACTCGATCGCCTCGTCAGCGCCCAGGTCGAGCGCGAGCTGGCGCTTCTCCTCGGTGGATGCCGTGGCGATCACCCGGCCCGCCCCCATGGGGCCGGCAAGCTGCACTGCCAGTGAGCCGACGCCGCCCGCCGCCGCATGGATCACCACCGACTCACCGGCCGCAAGCTTGGCCGAGGTCTGCAACAGGTGGTAGGCGGTAAGCCCCTGGAGGAGGAGCGCAAGGGCGGTGCCGTCTTCGACGCCCTCCGGAATCGGGAACGTCAGCGCAGCGGGCGCAGTCGCGTACTCGGCGTAGCCACCCGTGCCGCACAGCGCCACGACGCGCTCGCCCGTGTCGTCGCGAACGCCCGCCACCTCGGCCCCGGGCACCATCGGCAGCTCGGCCGGGGCGAGGTAGGAGTTCGTCCGTTGGTGGGTGTCGGCGTAGTTGAGCCCCGCCCGCGAGACCTTGATGAGCACCTCGTCCTCCGCAGCCGCTGGCGTGGGGAGGTCGGCGAGCTCGAGTACCTCGGGGCCGCCGAACTCCTTGATCTGAATCGCTCGCACGGACCGCAGCCTACCTCCGCGATCGTGCCGCTAGGCTCCGTGCGCATGAGCGTCACCGTCGTCGGCTCGATCGCGTTCGACGCGGTCTCCACCCCGTTCGGGGAGCGCGAGCGCATGCTCGGCGGCTCCGCCGTGCACTTCGCCCTGGCGGCGTCGTTCTTCGACCAGGTGCGGATGGTCGGCCCGGTGGGCGAGGACTTCGGCGAGGCCGAGTACGAGGTGCTCCATGCACGCGGGATCGACACCGAGGACATCGAGCGGGTACAGGACGGCAAGACGTTCTTCTGGCGCGGCCACTACGAGTACGACCTCAACACCGCGCATACCGACGACACCCAGCTCAATGTGTTCGGCGACTTCGCGCCCAAGCTCTCCCCCGCCTCCCGGGAGGCCGACGTCCTGTTCCTGGCCAATATCCAGCCCGACGTACAGCGGGGGGTGCGCGAGCAGTGC
>JBBSIW010000026.1:0-12405 GCA_038231895.1 Solirubrobacterales bacterium
ACAAGAGGGTGGGGAAGAGCGGGTCGCACCCGGGCCGCTCCACGGCTCGCGTGACGCGCCCTGCGAGCGCTTCCGCCGCGGCAATCGTGTCGCCGCGTGCCGCAACTCGTACGGAACCTGACTCAAGTGGATATCCCCTTGAGGCGAAAGAGCTCGCCGCTGAGGACGAGCACGCCCATCACGACAAGGACGCTGCCCGACGCGATCTGAATGGCCGCGTAGTGGCGTTTGAAGAACGCGAAGGAGCGTGTTGCCGTGTTGAAGGCGACGGCCGAGAGCAGGAACGGCAAGGCCAGACCAGCCGAGTAGACGCTCAGCAACAGTGCCCCCTTCCCGGTGCCATGCTGCGTCGCGGCCAGGCCGAGGATCGCCCCGAGCGTCGGACCCACGCACGGGGTCCAGGCGATCGCGAACGCCGCACCCGCGACGACGGGGCCGCCGCGCCCAGCGCGCTCGATCAATCCCTGCGGGCGCCACTCACGGTTTAGCCGCACGACGAAGACCGAGGCGACGAACAGCACGCCCATCGCGATGATCGCCACGCCGGCGAGAGTATTCAACGTTGGCTTGTGGTTGAACAGGAAGGAGCCCGCCGCCGTCGCCCCAAGCCCCAGAAGGATGAAAAGCAGGGAGAAGGTGGCGACGAACAGAAGGCTGCGGCCGAGCACGCGGCGGTCAAAACCTCGAGCGAGGCCCCCGGGCTCGACCCCGGAGACGGCGGCCAGGTAGCCCGGTACGAGCGGCAGGCAGCAGGGCGAGACGAACGACACGAGGCCGGCAGCGAAGGCCAGCAGCAGGTTGGGAGCGTCAACCACGCAGCGCGAACGCTCGGATGTCGGCTTCGAGCTTCGCCTCGGTCGCGTAGGCGCCCGGATGGGTGCGGATCAAATCACCGGCGGCGTCATAGAACGCCGTGGTCGGCCAGGCCTGCCCCCCACCGAACACCCTGGCGACCGAGGCGTGGCGATCATAGTAATTCGGGTAGGGCACCGGCAGCTCGCGCAGGAAGTTCCGGGCGTCGTCGCGGTTGTCCTGCGAGTCCACGCCGAGAAACGCCACCTGGCCGCCGTACTTGCGCGCCAGGCGCACAAAGAAGGGAAACTCGAAGCGACAGGGTCCGCACCACGAGGCCCACTGGTTGACCACGACCGGACTCCCCCGCAGCGAGGCCAGCCGCGCCCTGAAGGCATTGGGCCCGCCGTCGAGGATCTCGTTGCCCTGCCTGCGGACCCCGGCTAGCGCGGCCGTGGCAGGCCCGGCGCGGACGGAACGGTGGCTTGCGGAGGGCTTGGGCGCCGATCGCAGCCCGAAGAAGGCGGCGCCGGCGAGGACGGCGATCAGCGCCGGCCAGCGCAGACGCCAGAACCAGGTTCGCATTCGGGATAGCGCGCTCGCCCCAACATCTACTAATCAGCATAGTACCGGAGCGATACAGTCCCGCCAGCTACTACGCTGCATCGTATCCTGCGCCCAGGTGATCGATCACATGCGACACCCCCATGAGAACAAGCTGACCAGCTGATGCGACCCGTCCTCTTCCATGTTGGCCCGGTCGCCATCGAGTCCTTGGGCGTGATGGCGATTCTCGCCACCTACGCCGCAGGGCTGGTTCTGCGGAGCGAGCTTCGCCGGCAGACCAGCAGCGGGGACGCCGCATTTGCCTTGGCGTTCGCGGCAGTGCTCGGGGGGCTGGGAGGCGCCCGCATCTACTATCTCGTCGAGCACCTGGCAGACCAGGGCGCGTCGTCGCTGAGCGGGATCGGCTTTACCTGGTACGGCGGCTTCCTCGGGGGCGCCGCCGCCGTCCTGTTTGTCGCTCGTCGCCGCGAGATCCCGACGAACGTGCTCGTCGGCGCCATGGCACCGGCATTGGCGCTTGGCTATGGCATCGCCCGCATAGGCTGCCAGCTTGCCGGGGACGGGACCTACGGAACCGCGAGCAGCCTCCCCTGGGCGATGAGCTATCCCCACGGCATTGTTCCGATCAGCGAGCGCGTGCACCCCACCCCGGTGTACGAGACGCTGGCCAGCCTGGTCATCTTCGCGGTGCTCTGGCGGCTGCGCCATCGCTTGGATCCGTGGCGCATCTTCGCCCTCTACCTCCTGCTCAGCGGGCTCGAGCGCTTTCTTGTCGAGTTCATTCGTCGCAATCAGGACGTTGTGCTCGGGCTCACCCAACCGCAACTCTTTGCCTTGACGTTCATTGGGGGCGGGGTGGTGCTGCTCGCCGTCCGCGGGCGGCTGCACCGACCGCCGAGTTCGAGCGCTTCAGGCTTGGACTAGTGCTGCGCGAGAAGCTGCGACGCGCGAACCGTGCTCTTGATCTCCTATGATCGTTAGTAGATGTCTCGTCGCGCTCGCCTGGTAGTCGCGCTCGCCTGCGCGGTCGGATTGGCGATCGCCGCGATCGCGCTGGCCACAAACGGATCAGGGCCCCACCGCCGCACCGTCAGCACCAGCCGCTCGCCATCCTCGGGCGCCGGTTCGGATGCCGCCGGAGTGATGAGCGGCAGCGACGCGAAGTTCGCGTTCCTCTCGACGCACGGAACCAGCAGCTGCGGGATGAATGCCCGCACCGCGTTCGCTCTCGCCCGCGGATCTCGCCTGCAGGGCTCCTGTTGTTACCCGATGGATCGCCGCGCCTACCAGGCACAGGTCCAGGCGCTGAAGGCCTACGCCGGGGTGAGGCAGATCCCCAGCGACCCGTATGACATCCCAATAGCGCTCGTCCGTGAGCTGCTGCGCTACGAGAAGACCATCAGTCTCAGCCCAGCAGAGCAGCGCACGTTCCGCCAGGGGATGCAGATGTCGCGCGAGCACGGGCCGTGCTGCTGTCACTGCTGGCGATGGGATGCGTTCACCGGCCTGAGCAAGTACCTGATCACCAAGAAGGGATGGCACCCCAGGGAACTCGCCTACCTGATCGGCGTCATCGACGGGTGCGGCGGCCCCCAGCCGCCACCAGGTCCCCGACCACAACCGACCTGAGACGAGGGCTCTAGCCCCTACCCCGGTCGATGAGCACCTTGAGGTCGTGCGCCACATGCTTGGGCGCAAACGGCGCCCCGGCCGAGTAGTGCGCCCGCCAGCGCCCACGGGCATCAACGAGCCAGACGCTCGCGCTGTGGCCGCTCTCCTTGGAGCGCTCCGGCTGCGGACCGACGAAGTAGCCGCTCCAGACGGGCCGCAGCTGCGCCCGGGTTCCGATCAGGTAGTGGAAGTTCGAGGGCTCGTGATGCTTGCCCAGCCAGTCCCGAACGCTGGCCGGCGTATCGCCCTCCGGGTCGACGCTGACCGCGACCACCGCGGCCCTCTTCGCATCGGGCCCGAGGTGCTCCAAGGACTGGCGCAGCTCCTCCCCGATCAGCGGACATACGTCCTTGCAGTGCGTGTAGAGAAACGTGATCGCGTAGGGCGTGCCCGCGAGCTCCGCCGCGCTGAAGCTTGCGCCGCGGGCATCGGTAAGGCGGAAGTGAGGCGCCGGACGACCGTTGAGGCCCGGAGGCAGCTTGTTGCCCCCGAGCGCTTCCTCCTTCGAGGCGCCGTCCAATGACACGGCGACTGCCACGCCCAACAGGACGGTGACCGCGACAACGGCAATACCGATCCTCGCTGTGCGCTTCTGCTGTTTCACGAGCGTCTAGTGGCATCCCGTTGGAAGAGGGCATCCACGACGATGCATCGTAGACAAGCCGACCGCGGCCGGCGCCACAGCGCTCGCCGACACTCAGTCGGCTCGACGGTCATGCGGTGCTCGAGGCGGGCTTGCGGGCGGCAAGTCGCTCGACGATGCCAAGCTTCGAGCGCTCAAGGCGCTCCACGGTGAAGCCGGCGGCAGGCACATGGTCGAGCGGCTCGCGAGCGAGGTGGTCGTGCTCGAGGCGCAGGAAGAGGGGCTCGAGCAGCCGTTGGCCGGCGCGGATCGCCAGCGGACTGCGTACGTGTTCGAGCAAGAGGACGCGGCCGCCGGGGCGCAGCACCCGCCACGCGGTCGTCGAGGATCGTGCATAGCGCGAGCGTGCAGCGTGCAGGTGACCGCGTCGAAACTTTCGTCCTCGAAATCGAGCGCCTCGGCGTCTCCGACGCGGAGGTCCGCGTCGCGTCGAAGCGTCGCCGCCTCCTGGCGGGCGACCTCAAGCATGCCTGGACTCAATTCGACTCCGGTCAGCCGGAGGTTCGCAGGGTAGTGGCGCAGGTTGCGTCCGGTGCCAACCGCGATCTCGAGCACGTCACCCTCGGCCTGGGAGCAGACCCACTGGCGCCCGTTTCCAAAGAGGATCCGCTCGAAGACCCTGATCTGCCGGTCGTACTTGCACGCGAAATCGTCGTAATGGCGTCGCACTGAGTCGACGCTGGAACGGGAGTCCCCGTGCTGTGTCACCGAAATCGCCGGCGGGAGATGAACGAATGTCCGGCAGAGAGAGACCCTCCTGATGCTCCACCGGCAGCAACAGCAGGACATGCTGCGGGCTTTCCGGTTTGACCCGCGCTACCCACGCGTCAGTCGCTGGTCTTGCCCCAGGAGGCCACCCGCTCGCCTTCCGGCGGCTGCCGGCGCGCATGGCTCCTACCACCCGCGAGCATGGCCGCGCCCGGCTCGGCGCGTATCTCTGCGCCGCGCTGGCCAGACCAACATCAATCACCAGCCCGAGACGCAACCGTCGGGCAACGACGTTTCTACCCCCTGTGCCCAACCAGGCTCGCCCACGCGCGAAGTCATGGGGTCGCCCGCACTTGCCAACTGGCGCCGCCGTCTGTAGAGCGCACGACGTTGCCGTTCGCGAAACAAAGCGTTGCGGGCCGGCCATGCCAGCAGCCCGGGCAGCGCCGCCACCCAACGGTCGCCAGCCCTTGCCGGCATTGGGCGAGACCAACATACCCCGTTCCGTCGAGACAACCACCCGCTGGATGTCCGAGGGGTCGATGGTGAGGTCGATGATCGCCGCCGGAGGTGTCCGCTGTGTCCAGCTGCGGCCGCCTTCGCTGGAAACCATCAGCTTCCCCGTCGCGCTGTCGACTCCGTAGGCTCGGCGGCCCGCAGAGCGCAGGACGTGGAAGTCCGCCTTGCCGAGCAACGACAGGTTCTTCCAGGTTTGGCCGCCGTCGCGCGACTCGATGAGGCCGAGATTGGCCGGCAGGTTCTGGGCGGGGTCGGGATGACCCGATCCGATGAAGTGACGCGGCCCAACCACCGAGTTAGCCCCATGATGTCCTGGCGGCTCGTACCCATCCGCTCAAGTCTTGTGCGACGGTTTGCCGCCTGAAAGAGCCCGTAATGCGTGGCCACGTAGAGCGTGCCTGAGCCCGGGTCGACACCCAACCCGTGGATATGCGCAAGCTCCGCCGACTGGCCCGCTGCAGGGCCCGACTCGGCCGCGCCGTCCCGGCCAGGCGCGCCGACCTCGCCGCCGCCATCGCCGCAGGCAGCCAGCGCAAGCGCCAGCGCCAGCAGCAGCGCAAGCGCCGCGAGGTCGGTAGGCAGCATGGCTCGAGCCTAGCTACTACGGTGCCTAGTAGCATCGAGGCTCCACCGACACTCCTCACTCACCGTCACCCGGTAGCCAGGGCGGGCTGTCGTCAACGCAGCGACATGGTTCGCTCACGACCCAGTCGACTGGCTCCCGCCCGCTCCTGTCAGGTTTGCGGTAGCCGAACTCGTCCGGTCAACATGCCCGTGACTCGTCCCATCCGAGCGTCGGCGGCTTGAGGGCTGGCACGCCCGCTCCTCAAGCGGATACGAGCTTGACGGCGGCTCTTGCGAGGTGGCTAAGGGGCGTTAGCAAGCCAGGCGCTCGCGATCTCGCTGGCGGCGCTCGGCACGCTCGGCCTCTGACAACCCACGCCTGGTCTTGGCCATGATGCCCTCCCCCGGGTCTTGGGCCCGCCCCGGTGCAGGCTCAGACCGCCCACCCACGCACCCGCGGATGGGTGCGAGCATGGGCGCCCGGTCCGGGCAGCGGGCATCAAGCCGCAGACACTGTCATCGCAACAGCCGTTAGGGTGTTGGAGTGTCCGATGACCGCTGCGATCTGCTCTGCCTGGACCTCGACAGGGCTGAGCGCCTGCGCCGCGATCGCCTCGACTGTGACCGCGCCGGCCGTCTCGCCGAGCAGGCCAAGGCGCTCGGAGACCCGACGCGGCTGACGATCGCCGCGGCGCTTGCCGCGACCGACGAGCTCTGCGTCTGCGACCTCGCGTGGGTCACCGAGCGTGCCGAGAACCTCGTCTCGCACCATGCGCGGACGCTGCGCTCGCTCGGTCTCGCGCGCAGTCGCCGCGAGGGCAAGATGGTCCTCTACTCGCTGACCGACAGCGGCCGGGCGATGCTCGCCGCCGTCCTTGACAGCAGCGGGGCGCTCACGTGAGCACGTTAGAGCTGCCTGTCGTGCAGCGGGCGCCCAGGGCGCAGAGCGAGCCGCCGCAGCGCAGCGAGGCGTGGCTGCGCGCCGCACGTCAGGCCAAGCTGCTGGCCTGGGCCAGCCTGGCCTGGATGAGCGTCGAGGGCTTCGTCGGAGTCCTCGCCGGGGTGCAGGCCCATAGCCTCGGTGTCGTCACCTGGGCGGCAAGCTCCTTCGTCGAGGCGCTCGCCTCGCTGATCGTCGTGTGGCGCTTCACCGGCCACCGCCGGCTCTCGGCGACCAGCGAAGCACGCGCCCAACGGTGGGTGGCCGCGAGCTTCTTTGTGCTGGCTCCCTACTTCGTCATCGAAGCGATCCGCAAGCTCGCAAACGGCGGCGACACCGACGTCACCCTCCTCGCCGTCGCACTCACCATCAGCGCGATCGTGCTGATGCCCTTGCTGGGATGGGCCAAGCTGCGACTCGGCAAGGCGCTGGACTCCGGCGCGACCTCCGGCGAGGGCATCCAGAACATCATGTGCGCCGTTCAGGCCGCCACCGCGCTGCTCGCGGTCGCCGGCGCAGGCATCGGCCTGTCGTTCCTTGACCCCGTCGCGGCCCTGGCCATCGCGGGCATCGCGCTCAAAGAAGGCCGCGACGGCTGGCGTGGCCAGAACAGCTGCTGCACCAGGATGGCCAGCCTGGACGCCGCCACAGGCGCCCCGGCCGCGGACGGCTGCCACGACGACTGTTGCACCTGATGACCCACACCAAGCGCAGGCGAGCACGCGTACGCGGGTCACTTGCGTAGTGTCTTCGGTTGCCGCCGACACTGACCGGTGACGATCGCGATTGGGTCAAACGCCGGCGAACGCGCTGCACGCCAGTGACCTGGTGCAATGGCTTCTCATCGTCGCGTGCATCGGCGTCCTCGCCTACACGGCTTTCATCGTCTGGCTACTGTTCGCAGGACGCCGACAGGACGCCCGCGCGCTGGCCGGCTTCATCCCCGACTGCCTCGTGCTTTTCCGTCGCCTGCTTCGCGACGATCGCGTGCCGCGCCGCAGCAAGCTCCTGCTGGCCGCCCTGATCGGCTACCTGGCGATGCCCTTGGACCTGGTGCCCGACTTCATCCCCGTCGCCGGCCAGCTCGACGACGCAATCGTCGTCGCGTTTGTCCTTCGCATCGTCTTGCGAGCCGGTGGCCCAGACCTCCTCCGCGAGCACTGGCCCGGGCCGGACAGCTCCCTGAACCTCCTTATCCGCCTCGCCTACGGCTCGGCTGGGACCACGCAAGCGAACTGAAGCTCGGCAGCCACCAGCCCACGCATCCCGCGCGCCCTTCGTGCTCGGCGGCGCTGGACTGAGCGCCTGAATAGCTGAACGGTCATGCAGCTATAGTTCGGGAGATGGCTCACGGACAGTTGCGCGACGCTGATCGACTCGACCCTGACTTCGCCGGCACGGTCGCAGATACGATGCAGGCGCTCGCGACCCCGAGTCGGGTGCGCATCCTCGGCCGGCTGCAGGCGGGCGCGTTGAGCGTCAACGAGCTCGCCGACGCGGTCGGGATGGAGCCCTCCGCGGTCTCACACCAGCTGCGGCTGCTGCGCCACCTCGGGTTCGTCGTCGGGCGCCGCGAGGGCCGCCGCGTCGTCTATGACCTCCACGACGACCACGTCGCGCACCTCCTCGACGAGGCGATATCCCACGTCGAGCACGTCCAACTCGGCCTCGCCGGCCGCACGCGACACCGGGACGCGACCAAGGTCACCGCATGACTCGACGCGCCCAGGCAGCGACGCCCGAACACGACGAGCACGACGACCGCTCGCACGCCCACGACGGTCACGGCCACAGCCACGGCCTCGTGGATCCCTCGATCAAGCGCTCCCGCGACGGACTGCGCGTCGTCGGCGTCTCGCTCGCGCTGCTCGCGGTCACCGCGATCGCCCAAGGCGCGATCTACATCGCGACCGACAGCATCGCCCTGCTCGCCGACCTCATCCACAACGCCGGCGACGCGCTCACCGCGATCCCACTCGCCGCCGCGTTCCTCCTGCGCTCCGACCGCGCCGAACGCGGCGCGGGCATCGCTGTCGTGCTCACGATCCTGGCAAGCGCGATCATCGCCGCCGTCTTCGCGATCGAACGCATCATCCACCCACTCGCGCCCGAGCATCTCCTCGCGCTCACGCTCGCCGGCGTGATCGGCGTGATCGGTAACGCAATCGCTGCCCGCGTCCGGCTCAGCGGCGGGCGGCGTCTGAACAGCACCGCGCTGATCGCGGATGGCAACCACGCCCGCAGCGACGCGATCGTCAGCGCCGGCGTCATCCTCAGCGCCGCCGTCGTCGCCCTGGGCGCACCGATCGCCGACCCCATCATCGGCCTGCTCATCACCGCGCTCATCCTCCGCATCACCTGGGAAAGCTGGAACACCGTGCGCGGCCACAGCCACCCTCACCCATAAACGACGCCCGCCACGCATCGAGAACATGAGCTTGTCGCGACCCACGCGATACAGACGGGCTCGGCCAGGGGGGCGGGTCCCCAGCGCGGTGTCAGACTGACGCCAGGAACTGGCGGCAAGGGCTTCTCTTCACCCACCGGCATCACCACCGCCGGGATTCACCATCTGGCTGCTGCTCCCCGGATGCGGGCACCACGCGCGCGCCCTCTCAGGAGGCAACCGAGTACCCGGGGTGGTATACGCCCGCTTCTGCCAACGCTCGTTCGTAAGCCAAGCCGGTCCGCGCAGCGTGCATGTGGCTCGTCCTTTTTGAGCGTTTCGCGGGCCTGACCGACCGCCTCCCTACACGCGGAGCAGGAACTGGCGTGCTCCAGCTTGGAAGTCCCGTCGCGCCGCGCCGGCCGGCGGTGCGGATTCAGGCCGGGCGCAGGAGTGCTCGGGTGGCCGCACGCCTAAAGCCTTGAGGGCTGATATCTCGCCAGTCCGGCGGGGAGTGGGCGGGCGTGAAATGGCCTGGATTGGGTAGGCGCCCCGCGGGTGGTGGGATCGGCCCGGGTAGGAGTCGGTAGCCTTGAGATTGAGGCGCAGAGATGACGAATGTGGTGATCTCAGATCGAGTGGGGGTTCGGGCGCGGCGCGCTGGGGCGGCGCTTGGCTTGTTGGTGTTGCTCGCCGCGTTGGTGGTGGGCAGCGATGTGTTCGGGGTGCGCGAGAGCCTGTTTGGTTCTGCGACGCCGCGGCCGCGGCCCTCGGCGTTTAGCCGGATCGCCATGGCGACGCCGGCGAATGCGCAGCGAACGGAGCTGCGCTCGCAGCCGTGGTGGCAGACGGTGCAATCCCTTCACGGTGTCGGCTCAACCACCACGTCGGCCTTCAAGATTGCCGCAGGCGCGAACCAATGGCGCGTGAAGTACAGCTGTCGTTCAGGTCGCCTGGCGGCGCGGGCGTCGGGCAAGTCCGATCCGGTGGTGAACGCCAGCTGCCCCAGCGCCAAGATCGGTACCCCGCTCGTCAAGGACGATAAGAGCCTTTCTACGAGCCTCGGCGTGACGGCGGACGGGCCATGGCGAATGCAGGTGAAACAGCAGGTCGACGTCCCGCTCAACGAGCCGCCGCTGCCGGTGATGGCGGCGCGTGGGACCGTGCCGGTGGCCAGGGGCCGCGTGTATCGGATCGACCAGTCGGGGATGGGCCGTGTCACGTTCTACAGCCTCGCCGGCGGTCGCTACGCGCTGCGACTCGCGGGGTTCTACGTGAACCCGAACGTCGATTTGGAGTTGCGACTGAGCTCGCTGCGAGCGCCGCACACCACGCGCAAGTACTTGAAAGCCCCCTCGACGCACGTCGCGCCGCTTGACGTTACCGCCGGATCGCTGAACTTCATGGTGCCCCGCGGAGTGGACCCAACGCGATACGGATCACTGGTCGTCTGGTGTCCGCTTATCACCAGCGCGTACGCCGCGGCGACGCTGAAACCCGCTTAAGTGACCGCCATGCGAACCGGCCGCTCCGGCCCGGCCGCAGGTTGACGCCGCGATCGCGTACCCCCTAGGCTCCGCCACCAAGTCGGGGCCGTGGCTTGGCTCTGCTAACGCCGAAATACGCCGCGGATACCGGGAGGATGAACGGCATGCCTTCAGTCGGTGAGAGTGGAGGCGCTGGGGGCGTCGGCGCGATCTCCTATGGTCATCGTGCGGCGTTTTGGGGTGGCATCGCCGCGGTGACGGCGGGTGTGCTGCTGCACCTGCCGATGTACCTCGGTGCAGGAGATATGCACTACCGCCTTGTGAACATGAGCGCGGGGCGCCGATGATCGTCGGCATGATCCTGATCGTCTCGGGGCTCGCCGCGACCGCCTTTGGGTTTCTCAAGAAGCCGGTTGGGGTTCGCGGTGATCACGTCGCGCGTGTGCGGGTGCGCGCCCTCGATGACGCTCACATCCGTCCCGCACACGTGGGGCTCCTGATCGTCTTGGCGGTGGCGGTGACGATCGATGTGATGAAGCCCACCACGCTGGGGTTCGTCCTACCGGGCTTTGCCAAGGAGTACGGGCTGAAGTCTCCGGTCAACCCGGGCGGGCATCCCGCCGCTGCGCTGCTTCCGTTGGCGGGCATCGCCGGGACGGTGATCGGCTCGTTCTTGTGGGGGTGGTTGGGCGACCGCATCGGTCGCCGAGCCTCCATCCTGCTCGCCGGCGTCCTGTTCGTCGCCACCGCCGTGTGCGGGTCCTCGATGGACTCCTTGAGCTGCCCGATGCCCACGCTCCGCTTCGACTGGAGGTTGCGTGCCATCACCTAGGACCGGGATGGTTGCGAGCGCATCGCCGGCGCTGGCCACGGGCACCCGGCAGCTGGCGCTCGGGGCATGGCGCGTCCCGGTCGTCCTACCCAGCCGGCGCGACCCTCGCCTCAAGGTCTCCGCGGTCATCATCACCCTCCAGGTTCTCGGGCAGACCGTTCTTAACTTCAAGGTCTCGATCGCCCAGATCCTCGTCTCGATCGCCGTCTGCGCCATCATCGACATGGGGGTCGTCTTCCGCCGCCAGCATGTCCTCGCGTGGCCCGCGAGTGGTCTTCTCACCGGCAACGGCGTCGCGTTCATCCTTCGCGCCTCGGGCACCCAGCACGGAGACTGGTGGAGCCTGAACGGGATCGAATACTTCGTGCTCGCGGCCGTGGCCTCAATGGCCATAAAGCACCTGATCCGCCCCGGGGGACGCCACGTGTTCAACCCCTCAAACGTCGGCCTCGTGCTGGTGTTGCTGGTGATCGGGCCCGCGCACGTGTTCCCCCAGTACCTCTACTGGGGGGCGATCGGCATCCCCGTCGGTCTCGCGCTCGCGGTGACCGTGCTTGGCGCCGCCTGGATCCTCCGCTCGATACGCATGCTCCCGATGGCCGCGTCGTTCCTGGTCACCTTCATCAGCCTGATCGCCGTGTTCGCAGTAGCGGGGAGAAGCTTCCTGGCGATCTGGCACGACGGGCCCATCACCGGCGCCTCCTACTGGTTGCACATCTGCACATCCCCCGAGCTGTTCATCTTCGTCTTCTTCATGATGTCCGACCCCCAGACCGCACCCAAACACCCGCTGGGACGCATCATCTACGGCGCCGCCACCGCCGTCATCGCCGCCGCCCTCGTCCTCCCCCAAACCACCGAGTTCGGCATCAAACTCGCCATCCTCTCCGGCCTCACGGTTGTTTGCGCGCTCGTCCCACTCATCGAGCATGCCGCCCGGCGAATCGCAGCGCGGCGCGACCCCACGCACGCCACTCCCCCAGATCCCCGACCTTTCCGAGCCCGGCTCCAAGCGGCAGCGTTCAACCCCGCCATCATCGCCGTGGCCATCATCACCATCACCGCCATCGCAGGCACCGCCGCATTGGCCAACGACAAGCAAGTCACCGCCATCGAACGCGGCCTCACCGGAAAACGCAACCCCCAATAGCGACATGTGGGGTATCCATTTGACCGGACTAGAATTCGGGGATCGCCAGTCCTCAAGCCGGAAAGCACTACCCGCGCTCCCTGGGCGAGTTCCAGGCGTGGTTTCGGAGCGACGCTGACTGCCTGGACTACTTGGAGTGGCTGCGC
>JBBSIW010000027.1:0-11979 GCA_038231895.1 Solirubrobacterales bacterium
AGCTGACCAGGAAGGGGCGCAAGCTGCTCGACCAGCTGCGCAGGAGTCGTCGCCGGACGATCAAGGTGACCTTGACCGTGAAGTTCGCCACCGACTGCCGCTACGCCCCGACGCGCTCGAAGTCGGTCCACATCAAGCGCTGAGCGACGGTCGTGCGACCTGTTCCAACCGACACAGCACCTAGCTAGCAGGTGGGCATGGATCGTGTGCGTCTGATGTGCTGGTGCCGGTCGTGCGCTTGGAGCGGTGGGTCGCGGCGCACAGGACGCCGCAGAGCGTCGGCGTGCGGGCGCGGATCGTGCTCGCGGCCAGTGCGGGGAAATCCAACAGTGAGATCGCTCGTGAGGTGGGTGTGAGTCGTCCGACGGTGATCATGTGGCGCGAGCGCTTCGCGCACGGAGGTCCGTCGGCGTTGACTGAGACAAAGCCAGGTCGCGGGCGCAAGCGGTCGATCTCTGCGGCGAAGGTCAAGGCGATCGTGCAAGCCACGACCCAGACGACGCCACCCGGCGAGACGCACTGGAGTTGTCGCTCGATGGCCAAAGCCCAAGGTGTCAGCGCGGCGACGGTGCAGCGCATCTGGGAGCAGCACGACAGGGCGGCTGGCGCCCTGCTCACCGCCTTGCATCGGCTCCAGGCGCGCGAACCACACGTCGCGCTGTCGGGGTTCGACGGTCACCGTCGTCCAGGCGCGGGCTCGCCTTGCAGCCCGTCGCCGAGCGTGGCGCCCCAGGCGGCGTCCTCGGCCGCCAGCTCCTCGGCACGCGGGGTGCCGTGAAGCTGCGCCATCGCACAGCGGCACCAGTGTCCCGCAGGAGGATCCCTCGGCCGTGACACGTCGAACCGAGCTGAGACCGACTGTGATCCGAGATGATGCCCCCGTGGCGCCGATCTGGCTAGCTGCAACTTAGCATTATCGCTGCTAGAATGCTGTAAATGAGTGTTGCCGTCACGGTTCGCGAGGTGCCCAACGAGGTCCGTGACGAGCTCGCGGCTCGCGCCGCTCGCGTCGGGAAGTCCTTGCAGGAGTACCTCCGCGGCATGCTCATCGACGCTGCCGCACGCCCGCCCGTCGAGGACGTCATCGCCCGCGCCCGCGGCCGCGTCGCCGCCACTGGAGTGCGAGTCGACGCCGAGACGATCCTCGCCGCGCGCGACGCCGACCGGCGGTGAGCACCCGCGTCGTCTGCGACGCTTCGGCACTGGTGGCGCTGCTGCTGGACGGGGGGCCCGATGGACGCTGGGTCACCGAGGCGCTCGCCGGCTCCGACCTTGTAGCCCCGAGCCTCGTCGCGTTCGAGTGCGCGAACACCATCCGCCGCCACGAGCTGGCCGGGCTCGTCAGCACCGACCAGGCCCAGCAGGCCCACGCGGATCTGCTTGACCTGGCGATCGAACACTGGCCGTACCAGATCCTCGCCTCGAGAACCTGGGAGCTCCGCCGGAACCTATCGAGCTATGACGCGAGTTACGTCGCACTTGCCGAGCTCACGGGGGC
Source organism: Solirubrobacterales bacterium (assembly GCA_038231895.1). Classification (GTDB taxonomy): domain Bacteria; phylum Actinomycetota; class Thermoleophilia; order Solirubrobacterales; family Solirubrobacteraceae; genus JALYZC01. The sequence continues at coordinate 1,499 of JBBSIW010000027.1, forward strand.
GACGCTCGTCACACTGGACAGACGGATCAGCCGGGCACCTGAGCTGCGATGCACGATCGCCACGCCGTAAGCGCGTAGATACCGCCTCGGCGCGCGGATCAGTGATCGCTTCGGCCTGACGAACATCCGGCAAGCGGATCCGGGCCGGGTTGCGCCGGAGGTCGATCAGTCGCAGCGGTGCTCGGCCGTACAGCGGCGCCAGCTGCTCGACCCTTATCGCAGCTTGACCGGCGAGCCGTTGAGCCCGGCTCGCGACCCCGCCTGGCGGCGAGATGAGAGCTCGATCACACATTTCCCGCCGCGGTCCTCATAGAAGGACTGAGCAGCGACGTTCTGCTCCTGCGCGCTTCCGCGCCAGCGCCTCGATGAACTGATCGACCCAGCTCGACGCCCCGCTTGTCGCGATAGTGGACGGCCCGGGTACGGGTCGAGCATGCCACCCCGCCCGGCGAAACGAGTCGAGCGGGCCGCCGCGCACGGTGTTCTCGAACCCGAGCCGGCGCGCCCGGGGTAAGCCGCTCGGTCGGTGTTCTACCGTCCGGCTCCAGTCATGGGTGCAGACGTCAGGGCGCGCAGCATGAGGAAGCACGGGAGGCGTTGTCAGCGCTGTTCGGCTGAGTCGCGCTAAACCTCCCCGGCCGGGACGCGCGACCTCGCGCACCGCGCCGCGCATGTCCTGCATGTCCATCAGCGAGTTGTAGGCCACGACCAACTCGAAGGAGGCGTCCTCGAAGCTGAGCGCAGCCGCGTCCGCGAGTAGATAGCGGCCGTCAGGGTGCGCCTCCCTTGCGGCTCGGAGCAGCGTGGGCGAGGCGTCGACGCCTGTGACCTGGTGACCCCGCGCCAGGTCACGCGCGACGCGACCCTCGCCGCAGCCGATCTCAAGCGTTGCGCGCCCAGGCGGCAGCAGCCCAAAGAACGCGTCCCGGTAGAGCCAGTAGCCACGCCGGTGCGCGCATCCGCGGGCAGGTCCTCCAGCACGCCCAGCTCCACGCCCTCGCTCCACGAGCGGGCCCGGCCGGCGCCCGGCCGACCGGCAGGGAAAGGTGGACGTTCATCGCGACGCGGAGCTTACGCCGAGTGGCTTGGCATCGAGCCCTTCCCAATCGCCTCCTGGGAACCGCCATCGCCCGCAACTGGCACACGCGGGTCGGTCCGGCGCGACCGTTACCTTGAGCCCGTGCTGGCTGCGATCAGCGAGGTGAGTGACGTCGACCTGTCCCGGGTCCGGGCGGCCATGGGATCGCGGTCCTTCGAGCGCGGGCGTGGCTACGCGCGCCGCAACCGGGTTGCGTCGATCGAGTGGGATGCGGATGGCGACATGTTGACCGGCTCGGTGGTGGGCCAGGGCGCGCTGTACAGCACCGCCGCGTTCTTCGTCGAAGCCCCTGACGGGGCGCTGGCGTTCGACGAAGGCGAGTGCACCTGTCCGGTGGAACGCAACTGCAAGCACGTCGCGGCGCTGGTGATCGCTGCCACCGACAGCCGGGACGCTCGTCGGCCGGCGCGTGCCCGGCGCTCGCCGCGCCAGCTCGCGACTGAGGCTCAGCCACGGTCGTGGGAAACGCCGCTGCGAGCGCTGATCGACGCGCCGGCGCCGCGCGCGTCAGGCAACCCGCTGGCGATCGAGCTGGCGCTGCATCCCGACGGCGCCGCAGACGGCGGCGGGCCGCGGCTGATGGCGCGGCTGATGCGGCCTGGCGCCCGCGGTGGCTGGATCAACGGCGCGCTGACGTGGAGCGGGCTGGATTCCTGGCACGTTCAAAACGGCGAGTATCGCCCCGATCATCTGGCGCTGGTCCGCGAGCTGTACGCCGTGTATCGAACGCGCGAGGGGCGGGCGGGCTACTACTACAACTACGGCGCCGACAAGACGCTCGATCTCAGCGGCTGGGACAGTCCGCAGCTGTGGTCGCTGTTGGACGAGGCGGCGCGGCGCGGGCTGACGTTGGTCCATGCGCGCCCGGGGCTCGGCGAGCTGACGTGCCACCAGCACGGCGAGTTGGTGCTCGACGTCACGCGCGAGGGCGACCAGAGTTCGCTCGTGACTGCTGTGATCCGCGTCGACGGCGTCGAGGCGGAGAGCCTTGAGCCAGTGCTGTTCCTTGGTTCCAGCGGACACGGCGTCGTGTGCGCCGAGCGCGCCGACGTCGCCGCCGGCCAGGTCCCCGAGAGCTGGCGGCTGCGGCTGGTGCGCCTCGCGAGGCCGGCGCCGCCGCGGTTGCGCCAGATGGTCCTCGACGGCGAGCGTCTGGAGATTCCGGCGAGCGAGCTCCAGCGGTTCGCCGACGAGCTCTGCCCCGCGCTGCGCAACGCGGCCACGGTCCTGTCATCGGACGGGTCGTTCACCCCGCCGGAGATCTCCGCGCCGGCGCTGGTGCTGCGCGCGAGCTACGGCGCGGAGCATGCCGTCGAGCTCGGATGGGAGTGGGCCTATCAGGTCGGTGCGACCACGCGGCGCGCCCGACTTGCGACCAACGGGGACGGCCCCGGGTTTCGCGATCTCGACGCTGAGCGCACGACCCTCGCCGACACCATCCTCACCGGGACCGGCCTCGAACGCTACGGCCTGCTCGACTGCGCCGGACGGCCCGCTGACGCGCCGGCGGTCTCGCTGACCGGACTCGACAGCATGCGGCTGACGACCGAGGAGCTGCCGGAGCTGGCGCAGCACGCCAGCATCGCCGTCGAGGTCGCCGGGCAGCCGGCGGATTACCGCGACGTCGGCGATTCGCTGACGATCGGCGTGTCCACCGCAGCGGCCGCCGACGATCGCGACTGGTTCGACCTCGGCGTGACGATCAGCCTCGACGGTCGCGAGTTGGCCTTCGCCGAGGTGTTCGTGGCCCTCGCGGGCGGGGAGTCGCACATGCTGCTCGCAGACGGCGCACACTTCTCGCTGCTCGCACCGCGCCTGCAAGCGCTGCGACAGCTGATCGAGGAGGCCAGGGCGCTGGCGGAGTCGCCGTCTGCGCCGCTGCGAATCAGTCGCTATCAGGCCGGGCTCTGGGCCGAGCTCGCGGCGCTCGGAGTGGTGACCGAGCAGGCGCAGGCGTGGCAGCGTCAGGTCGGCGCGCTGCTCGAGATAGACACCGTCGCCGAGCACGACCTACCGCCGGCCCTGGAGGCGGAGCTGCGCCCGTACCAGCGCGACGGGTTTGACTGGCTGGCGTCGCTGTGGCAGCTCGAGCTCGGCGGGATCCTCGCCGACGACATGGGGCTCGGCAAGACGCTGCAGACGCTTGCCATGATCTGCCACGCCCGCGAGAGCGACCCGGGCGTCGGCCCGTTTCTGGTGGTCGCCCCGACGAGCGTCGTGTCCAACTGGGTGGGAGAGGCGGCGCGCTTCGCCCCCGGGCTCAGGGTCGGCGCGGTGACCGACACGCTGGCGCGCTCCGGCCGCACGATCGACGATGTCGCCGCCGCCGACGTCGTGGTCACGACGTACACGCTGTTCCGGCTCGACGCCGAGGCGTACCGGACGGTGGGCTGGGCCGGCTTGATCCTCGATGAGGCGCAGTACGTCAAGAACCACCAGGCCAAGACGTACCGCTGCGTGCGCGAGTTGGCTGCGCCGTTCAAGCTGGCGGTCACCGGCACTCCGATGGAGAACAACCTGATGGAGCTGTGGTCGCTGCTGTCGATCACGGCGCCCGGGCTGTTCCCTGATCCGAAGCGGTTCGCCGAGCAGTACGCGCGACCGATCGAGCGCGGCGGGGATGCCGAGCGTCTCGCGCGGCTGCGGCGCAGGATCAAGCCGCTCGTCAAGCGCCGCACGAAGGAGCTGGTGGCCGCTGACCTCCCGGCAAAGCAGGAGCAGATCCTCGACGTGGACCTGCATCCGCGCCACCGCAAGCTCTACGACACGCACCTGCAGCGCGAGCGGCAGAAGATCCTGGGCCTGATCGATGACTTCGACCGCAATCGCTTCACGATCCTGCGCTCGATCACGCTGCTGCGCCAGCTCAGCCTGCATCCGGGCCTCGTCGACGACGGCCACGACGCCGTGCCGTGCGCCAAGCTCGGCGCGCTCGTCGAGCAGTTGAGCGACGTGGTCGGCGGCGGCCACCGAGCGCTCGTGTTCAGCCAGTTCACGGGGTTCCTGGCCAAGGTCCGCGAACGCCTGGACCACGAGGGCATCGGCTACTGCTACCTCGATGGCCGCACACGCCGGCGCGATCGCGTGCTCGATCGCTTCAAGGCCGGCGCTGATCCGGTGTTCCTGATCAGCCTCAAAGCCGGCGGGTTCGGCCTGAATCTCACCGAAGCCGACTACTGCTTCCTGCTTGACCCGTGGTGGAACCCCGCCACCGAGGCGCAGGCAATCGACCGCACCCACCGCATCGGCCAGACCCGCCCCGTGATGGTCTACCGGGTGATCGCGCGTGACACGATTGAGGAGAAGGTCGTCGCGCTCGCCCGCCGCAAGGCCGCGCTGTTCAGCGGCGTCATGGACGAGGGCGACCTGTTCGCAAGCGGCCTCACCGCCGACGACATTCGCGGCCTGCTCGGGTGAGCGGTCGAGCCAGCGTAGGCGCGAATGTCGCGGTGGCGAGCCCAGCACTGAGATCGAGACGGTGCCACCTGCCACGGTTGAGTGCTGAGACGAGGCATGTCGCGTCGGGCGGGCCGTGCGTCACTTCGATTGAGCGCCGAGGGGCCCGACGCCCTTCATGCCTTCATCGTGTGGTCAGCTCGCAGCCGCGTCTCGCGGAGTCGTTCGCTTGGCCGCGGCCGCAGGGCGAATCACGCCGGTCTCGTAGGCGAACATCACGGCTTGGACGCGGTCGCGCAATTCGAGCTTCATCAGAATCCGCTTGACGTGGGTCCTGGTCGTGGATTCCTCGACCACGAGCGCTGTGGCGATCTCGCGATTGGAGAGGCCGCGGGCGATCAGCTCGAGTACCTCGCGTTCGCGTGGGGTGAGCTCGCCGAGCTTGGCTTGGTCGGCGAGGTCGGGAGTGGGCTGCTGGGCCATGCGGTCGATCACGCGGCGGGTGACCGAGGGTGATAGCAGGGAGTCTCCAGCGGCGATCGTGTGCACGGCCGCGATCAGCTCCTCGGGTCGCGTTCGCTTGAGCAGGAAGCCCGAGGCGCCGGCGCGCAGGCCGTCGAAGATGTAGTCGTCCTGCTCGAAGGTGGTGAGGATCAGGACTCTCGTGCGCGGGGCGGTGCTTGCCAGCTCGCGGGTGGCGGCGATCCCGTCGAGGTCGGGCATCCGGACATCCATCAGCGCCACGTCTGGCGCGAAACGACGTGCTCGCTCGACCGCCTCGCGTCCTGTGGCGGCTTCGGCGACGATCTCGATCTCGGGGTCTGCCGAGAGGAGCTCTGTCAGTCCGGCTCGCATCAGATCGTCGTCGTCGGCGATCAGCACCCGCGTCACGCGAAGTGACCTGCGTAGGGAAGCTCGGCACGGAGACGGAAGGCGCCATTGACGCGCTCTGCGTCGAGGCTGCCACCGAGAAGGGTCGTGCGCTCGCGCATCCCGACGAGCCCGTGCCCGCCGCTCGGCCGGGCTCTACCACCGGCGGGGACGGGGTTGGCGACGGTCAGTTCGAGGCCCGTCTCGCCGAACGCGAGCTCGATCCCGGCGTTGCCCGTTCCGTGACGAGCGGCGTTGGTGAGCGCCTCCTGGAGTATCCGGTAGGCGGCCTGATCGACGGGGCCGCCAAGCGGCCGCGGCGCACCCGCGGTGGCGACGGTCACGTCAAGCCCCGCCGAGGTGTGACGCTCGACCAGGGCGCTCAGTGAGGCGAGCCCCGGCGGCGCCTCCACGACCCCGCGTGGCGATCCGCCGTCGCGGAGCGTGCCGACGATCTCGTCGATCTCGCCGGCCGTCTGGCGCGCCACCTGCTCGATCGCCTCGAGCGCTAGGCGCGAGCGCTCAGGATTCTCACCGTGGCGCAACCGGGCGGCGCCGGCCCGGACGGCGATCACGCTGATCGCGTGGCCCGCGGAGTCGTGCAGGTCGCGGGCGATGCGCGCGCGCTCCTCGGCGACGGCGACGCGGCGCTCGCCCTCTGCCTCGCGCTCAACGCGCTGCGCGCGCCCCTCCAGTTCGGCGATGTGCTCGCGTCGCAGGCGGGTGCACTCGCCTGCGAACCACGCCGCGGCCCACGCGAGGCTGGTGTGGAAAAGCTCATTGCCGGGGAACGTCGCCTTGGCGGCCGCGGTCGCCGTGAGGTAGGCGACGCAGAGCGCGATCAGGGCGGCAGTGGTGTCCCGGGTCCACGGATTCGCGTCGTCCCGGCTGGCCGCGAGCAGGTAGAGGGCTGCGGCGGCCGGGCCGATCGGGATGCCGATCGGGTAGCCGAGGCCGGCCGCCAAGCTGCTCGCCGCGGACGTGAGGACGAAGACGGCGAACGGGGCGCGGCGCCAGGCGAGCAGCGGCAGCGCCGCGCACGCGGCGAGCGTCCCGCTGAGGAGGTCCAGCTGCGACCCCGGGTGCGAGGCGCCGATGCCCCGCCCCCCATGAAAGAGGAATAGCAAGGAACCAGCCAGCGCGGCGGCCGCGATCGCGACATCGACCAGCCCTCCCGGTCTCGGCCGGGCCACCGAGAGCCGGTGCGCGCTGGTCGTCGACTGCACGACACGCGCAGCGTAGCCGGGCGGGTGCGGCTGCGAGTCCCCCTGGCGGGCGATCCGCGTGGACTGGATGGGGATGGCGAAGCTCCCCTGCAGGGGTGTTTCGCTCAGGGCCCGGCTGCCCTAGCTTGCATCGAACATGGCTGAGCCTCCCCGCCACCCCGACACCGATCGGCTTCCCGACGTCAAGTCCGACCGCGAATCCACGACCGGCACACCGTGGCGCACGTACGTGTTTGCGGCGATCGCGATCGTCCTGGTCGTGGGGGCCGTCCTCTTGCACCTCACCGGCGTCGTGGGCCCCGGTTCTCACTAGCTGGGCGCGAGGTCCGCGGATGATCGAGGCAACCGGACTGAGCAAGCGCTACGGCGCGACTCTGGCGGTCGATGACCTGTCGTTCACGGTGCCCCCGGGTCAGGTGACGGGGTTTCTGGGCCCGAACGGGTCGGGGAAGTCAACGACGATGCGCATGATCCTGGGCCTCGACGCTCCGACCTCGGGCGTGGTGACGGTCAACGGAAAGCGGTACGCCGAGTACCGGCGTCCGCTGTTCGAGGTCGGCGCGCTGCTGGAGGCCAAGGCCATGCACGGAGGGCGCAGCGCCTACAACCACCTCCGCTGCCTGGCGCTCAGCAACGGGATCGGCCGAGCCCGGGTCGACCGCGTGCTCGACCAGGTGGGGTTGGGCAGTGTCGCCCGCCAGCGCTCGGGCGGCTTCTCGCTCGGGATGGGACAGCGCCTGGGCATCGCCGCCGCTTTACTCGGCGATCCCAAGGTGCTCATGTTCGACGAGCCGGTCAACGGCTTGGACCCCGAGGGCGTCCTGTGGATCCGCAACCTCGTGAGGTCGCTCGCGGCCGAGGGCCGGACCGTGTTTCTCTCCAGCCATCTGATGAGCGAGATGTCGATCACCGCCGATCGGCTGATCATCATCGGCCGCGGCCGCCTGATCACCGAGACCACCGTCGCGGACCTGCTCAAGCGCGGCTCGGGGAACTTCGTGCGCGTTCGCTCACCGCAGGGCGATGCCCTGGCGACACTGCTGGAGGCGCAGGGCGCCGTGGTCGTTCGTCAGGCTGACGATACGCTGCGCATCACCGGCGCCACGAGTGACGCAGTCGGCGAGCTCGCCAGGGCGAACGGGGTGACGCTGCAGGAGCTCTCGGTGCAACAGGCGTCGCTCGAGCAGACGTTCATGGAGCTCACCCGGGACTCCGTCGACTATCAGGCGGCCGGCGGCGACGAGTTGGCCCGAGCGGGGAGCTGAGGCCGGTCATGGAAGCGATCGCATCGCCGCAGAGCTCCCGTAAGCCGCTCTCGGCCTTTGCTGACATCCTGCGATCTGAGCTGTGCAAGCTTCGCACGGTCCGCTCGACCTACTGGACGCTCTTCGCCGCCGTGACCTTCAACCTCGCGCTGGCGGCGCTGCTGGCGATCTTCATCCCGGGTCAGCTCAGCGCCCACGAGAAGGCGACCTTCGATTCGACCCGGGTCAGCCTCGGCGGTATCCACCTCTCGCAGATCGCGTTCGGCGTGCTGGGCGTGCTCGTCATCACCAGCGAATACACCACCGGCATGATCCGCGCGACCCTCAGCGCCGTGCCACAGCGTCGCCTGATGCTCGCGACGAAGGTGATCGTGTTCACCGTGACGGCCCTCATCGTCGGAACCTTCTCGAGCTTCGCGGCCTACTTCGTCTTTCAGGCGTGTCTCTCAGAGAACAGCTTGCGGTCCTCGATCAGCGATCCCGGGGTGCTCCGGGCGCTGATCGGAGGCGGTCTGTTCCTTACGGTGCTCGGATTGCTCGGCCTCGGTCTCGGGGCGATCATCCGCGCCAGCGCCGGCTCGATCGCCGCGGTGTTCGGCCTGCTCTTCGTGCCTGAGATCCTCGTGCAGCTCCTGCCGACGTCCTGGAAGTCAACGATCGGCCCCTACGTCCCCATGCAGGCCGGCTCCGCGATCTTCTCCGTGCGTCCGGAGGCCGACGCCCTCGGACCGTGGACCGGGTTCGGAGTGTTCTGCCTCTACGCCGCGGTCGCCCTCGCACTCGGATTCGTGCTGATCAACCGACGCGATGCCTAATGTTGATCCTCGCCCGCATCTGCGAGGAAACACGACCGCACCTGCTCCACCCCCGAAAACGTGATCGCCGGACTCGGTCTCTTGTCGGCGCCGGACGCTCAGCGCCGACCACGCCGGCTCACGGTAGCCTCCGCAACCGCATGCCCGCGGCGAACGTCAACGATCCCGAGTAGGACGCCGAGCGCCCCGAGCCGCACCGCCTGCGCGCCGCGCGCGTCGGAGGGAATCACCACGCTCGAGCCGGGCAGCGTCGTCGCCTTCCCGCCGGGTGAGGAGGGTGCGCACCGCATCCCGAACGCCGGCCCCGAGCCCGCGCGCATACTGATCTGCTCGACGATGCAGATCCCGGAGGTCGCCGAGTACCCCGACACGGGCACGTGGCTCGCGATGACCGATCCGGGCGAAGGCAAGGTGTTCCCAGCCGGCACCGACGTCACGATCGGGGAGGCCATGAGACAGGCGATGAAGGAAGGCGCGGTCCGCGACGACGAGTGAGCGGCTACGCCGCCGCCTGCAGATGACGGTAGGGCTTGCCGCGCAGCTCGCGCACCACCGCCTGCACGAGCCGCTCGTCATCGAGCGCTCGCCCGTCGGTCACCGCTCCGATGATGCCGCGCTTGCGCCCCAGCAGCGTCGCCATCGTCTCGTCGATCGTCTCGGGGGCGAGCAGGTACCAAGCGGTCACCGCGTCGTGCTGGCCGATGCGATGGCAGCGGTCCTCTGCCTGATCGTGGCGAGCCGGGGTCCAATCGAGCTCGAGGAACGCGACGTTCGAGGCGCGGGTGAGGGTCAACCCGTGCCCGGCGGCCTTGAGCGAGCAGACGAGGAGCGGCGGGCCACCGGGGTCCTGGAAGGCCTGCACGGCGCGCTCGCGCGCGATCGCGCTGTCGGAGCCGAGCACGTGCAGCGCATCGGGGAAGCGTTCGAGCACCGCCTTCTGGACGGATCGATGCTCGGCGAAGACGACCAGCGGCTCACCGGTGGCCGCGAAGTCGTGGATCCAGGGCAACGCTGCGTGCAGCTTGCCCGCGGCGGCGAGCTGGCGCAGGTGGTTGAGGCGCACGAGCTGCTCGGCGCGAAGCGCGGCAGCGACCTTGGCCTCGAGCGTCCGCAGGTCCAGCGGCTGGGCCCTCAACCAGGCGATCACGTCCTCCTCGGCGGCGCGGTAATCGGCCGCGTTGTCGAGCCGGAGCACGACGGTCTCCTGGCGCTTGGGCGGAAGCTGCGGCAGCACTTCGGCCTTCGTCCGTCGCACGTAGCAGTGCGCGCGCAGGTGCCAGTGCAGACGCTCGAGGGCCTCCGGCCCGCGAAAGCGCCGCGAGAGCCTGGCGCCGCTGCCGAAGTCGGGCAGGCGCCCGAGCAGTCGCAGCTGTGAGACGAGCTCGCGCGGGTGGTTGACGATCGGGGTGCCGGAGAGCGCGAGGCGCAGACCGTCCTCGGCCACCTGTCCACCGAGCTCGATCGCCGCCTTTGTGCGCTTGGCCCGCGGCTCCTTGCAGTAATGGGACTCGTCGAACACGACGGCACCCAATCCGAGAGCGGCCAGACGCTGCCCGTGCGCTTCGACGACCTCGTAGTTGAGGACGACGAGCTCAGCCTCGCTCGCGCCCGATCGCCTCCACCCCTCCGCGGAGCGACCGTGGACCACCGCGATCCGGCGGCCCGGCAGCCACCGCTCCGCCTCGCGCTCCCAGTTGAGCTTCAGGCCCGCGGGGCAGACGATCGCGGCGGGGAAGGCACCATCGGCCTCGAGCGCGGCCAGCGCCTGGACGGTCTTGCCCAGTCCCTGCTCGTCGGCGATGAAGGTGCG